>SLHU01000022.1 GCA_007135995.1 Clostridiales bacterium
CTGCAATAATGAAAATTTAATAATCATAATGATATCCATGCTGCTAACATGTATAATGATCTCGGGAAAGCGTAAGAGGGAGATAATATGATCTGCAAGAAATGCATGAGTGGTAATGTGTCTGTCCAGATGACTCAAGATATCAAACTCAGGAAAAAGAGGAAAGGTATTCTATATTGGGTCATCATTGGGTGGTGGCTTCAGCCTTTGCTATGGCTTTTTTTCACTTTGCCGATGCTGTTCATAGCGATATTCAGACCTAAAAGGTATAAACTGAGAGTCAAAAACAAAAAAATTGCGATATGCCAGAACTGCGGATATCAATGGAATGCCTAGACTTGAGCAGTCGATTTATTATGGAAGCAGACTTAACACTTTTTCAGATGCTCTATCAGATACTCTAAAGGATGTCAGTCAGTCACTTTCGGTTTTGAGCAACATTAAAAAACAGAGGATTCAGTTTGTGGGAAAAAATGAATAAGGAAGCTGTTATCTTCGCAGCCTTTTGGTAATCTGCTGGGCGTTTTAGGTTACTTTTATTGTCACTGCAAGGTGTTAAAAGCGATTTGTGGTGACTGGAAAATGATCATGGGCTGTTTATCTTTCATGCCCTTGATGATTGTACTGAGCAGTATTGACATAGATAACCACACAGGAGAAATCTGCTAGTCTCCATTCTCTTTTAAAAGGATGAACTGATTAAGAAACAGCTCCGGCTGTTTGGTGCCGAAAAGCACACTATAGAAGAAACATACAAGAGGTAAAAATGAAGACTTTGTTTGATTTAAGAAAGAAGCATGATGACGAAATGGTTGAGGCCATCCGGAATATTTTTGATCAACCTTTAAATGTTGTCAGGTTAGGAGAACAATCCATAAATGCATGTATTGGCTGCTGGAACTGTTGGCTCAAGACTCCTGGCAGGTGTGTAATCAAGGATCAAATGGCTGAATCCTATCCAGACTATGTAAACAGTGATACTGTCATTTTGCTGATGGATACGGCCCAGGGATTTATCAATCATCAAGCTAAGGCTTTTTTAGACAGAACAATTCCCCATTACCATCCATATATAGAAATTGCAGGTGGAGAATGCCATCATGTTGCCAGATATAAAGGCTATCCGGATATGGTCTTCTACTTTGATATTGAAGGCTTAACAAACCAGGAAGAACAGGTTATTGAGGATTATTTGTGTCGGACTGCCTATCATTTTAAGTCGAAAGCCTACCGCATTGTAAAGGAAGGCGGTCTTGAAATACACCCGCTGGAATCAAGGAATGCTAAAAACCAGGCCGTGGCCTTTGCATCAACGGAGCCCATGGAAAAACTGGTGATTTACACTGGTTCCCCTAGAATGAATGCCAGCAACTCATCGCTTATTCTGAACATAGCGGCTGAAGCGCTTGGTGATAAAGTTGAGATACGTGATTTGAAGGAAAGAGATAAGTGGGAGGCATGGGCAGAAACATTTAAAAGCGATAAGCATGTTATGTTTTTCATGCCCCTCTATGTCCATGCAATGCCGTCTCACGTCATGAAATTTATCGAGAAACTTCAGGCATCCAAGGGGAGTATAAGCTTTTTTGTCCAATCGGGCTTTCCTGAAAGCAGCCAATCTCACTATTTGGAGGCATATTTTGAGCAATTAGCCCACAGACTGGGGAGAACGTATATTGGTACAGCCATTAAGGGAGGGGTGGAAGGTTTGATGATGAGGCCGGCTAAAGCTCAAGAAAAAGTGATTGAACCAATGGTAAAGACGATTGTGAATTTAGTGTGTGAAGGAAGCTTCAACCCAACGAATATTCGTCAATTGGCCATGCCCGTTCGCTTCGGAAAAGGTGCAGCAATGGTCGTTAAGTTAATTGCGAAGATGGGCGCTTTAAATTCTTACTGGGATCAACATCTTAAAGAGAACAATGCCTATGATAAACGGTTTGATCGTCCTTACTTATCTTCAGCTAAATAATAGTACTTATATCGTTCTTTTGCTTATAGACTCGGTACCACGTACTATATCGGAAGGAGATCCTGACTGTGCGCTGAAGATACTCTGACAGCAAATACCTTCTAAATGATCATTAGTAACAAATCACAAAAAAAGAGCATCCTCTCGGATGCTTTTATATGGTGGGGGAAGGTGGATTCGAACCACCGAAGTCTCTGACAACAGATTTACAGTCTGCCCCCTTTGGCCGCTCGGGAATTCCCCCATATAGAATTGTTTGTGGTGGGCCTTCAGGGACTTGAACCCCGGACCGACCGGTTATGAGCCGGTTGCTCTAACCAACTGAGCTAAAGGCCCCTGTGGTGCTCAGCATGGCTGGCTGAAGCAACATCACGAATTATATAGAACGTCACACTAGTTTGTCAAGCCCTCGTTTTAAAATACTTCAACTGGAATGCCAAAGCAAGTGCGGCTGATGGAACGGGTCTGCTGTGATTAGTCTGGCAAGGTTCCTGAAAGCGGCATTAATGAGCCTGCATGAACCCCGGTGACTCAGCCCAACAGATAGTATTCCACGAGGAAGATCAGACTGCCGGCGATCAGGGCCAGCACAAACGCAATCAAATGCGCGGCTTTCTGGCTGTGTCGCAGCTGGCGGGCCCCAATGAACTGGGAATCACCGATCAGGGCTATCGAGCAGGCAGCCAGCGCCGCAAACGGCAGCGCGCCTTGTGTGTCAGACAGCGCGAAATATAGCGCGGTGAATGCCAGTGAAGCAGCTGTTCCGGGAATCAGGCCGATCAGGGCCGCGATGAGCACTGCCAGCATGCCGCGGCCGGCAAAGATATTTTCAATCCGCTCCAAACCTAATAAATGGATGGCCGCTTCAACAAAGAAGGTCATCGCGAAAATCACCAGGATAATGCCGGCGCAGGTTTCAGCCAGATCGCCAATTGCGTCGAGTGTATCATCGAATTCATATTCAAAAATTTTCCCGAATTCGCGAGTGGTCAGTCGAATCAGCAGGATGTAGAAAATAACAATAAACAAGGCGATCATCGCGAGCCAGGATAAAACAGGAATATTCAAGATTACAAAGGTTTCATTATTGAGAATTGAGAACCGATCGAGTGCAACCAGCACGATCTGAATTAGAAAAGCAGTACCGAAAAAGATCCAGAAAGCGGCTCCGAAGGTGTGATATCGGAAGTGATGCAGTTTATGCCTGAACTTATCAGGCAGCTCATGGAAGTTCTCGTCAGCCAGGAGGATTTCTTCTTTTTGAGGTATTTTGCGGTCTTTTTCGGCCAGTTTCAAGGCCCATCCGCGAATCCGGCTGCTTTTATTGACCAGATAGCCGGCTGGCAGAGCAATCAATGCCTTGATGATGATCAGCCAGAACCAGGCCAGCGGCTGATACGCCCAGATCAGGTATGTGGCTTCCTCACCAATACCGATGATGCCCGCCAGAAGAGAGCCGAAACGTATGCTGCCGCGGCGATAAGCACTGTACTGGAAGAGAAGGGTGCCGTCAACCGGCACAAACGACAGCCCCAGCATAATAGCAGGCTGATCCAGCTTTCTTCTGATGATGATCTCGCGCAGCTGGTCACCTTTCTTGAAGTCAAGAATTCCGAAGATCAGCATCAGGATGGCCATAATAGAGCCGATCTCAAAAATTGCTGTCTGTGCACTTTCGAATATAATGATCATGAGCTCGTCAATCAAAATAGCTCCTCCGGTCGTTTTTTAGTGATTCATCATGCTGCTGACATTCACGGCATATGTGATGTTCGGGTAATCACTTAGTGACGTGCCGGTCTCTGATCTTCAGCGTTTTACCTTGTTCAGTTTTTCAGCTTTTCTTTGCCTGGGCTTACTTATCGGGCAAAATGAGAAAAACCCCGGAGCTCTTGCTCCAGGGTAACACATCTCTGGTGGGGATGAAGGGACTCGAACCCTTACAATCTTTCGATCGACAGATTTTGAGTCTGTTGCGTCTGCCAGTTCCGCCACATCCCCGAGGCATGTGCTGATTACCGGATTATCTTAACAAGCTTGTGCCAATCTGTCAATCTCTCGAATATGATTGCTGTTAGCCCTATTTGTTCCTCAGACCCCTTTTGGTTATAATAGACGCTAATGCACAATGAGCAACAAGGAGGTTGGCGGCGACAGCTGCAGCTGATGATACAATCTACAGCCATTAACAGAAAGACGAAATTGACTGTTCGTGAACAGCTTCTTTTTTTCTTGCCCCTGGCAATTACTTCTTTTC
>SLHU01000061.1 GCA_007135995.1 Clostridiales bacterium
ATTGCACAATCGATTGCATCAATGTTTTATTCTTGGTATACTCCAATCGATCGTCTACTTGAACCATCAGCAGGAAACCAGTTTACAAAAACAGACAGGAGCAAGCGATATGGGAGACAAAAACAGACAGGAGCATGCGCGCTTTGATTATGAGAATGTTGCTGCACTGCAGCAGATAATTAAAAAAACCGGCGTTAAAATACCCGTCAACACATCTTATGAAAGGCTGCGTGAATCGGTCAGCATCGGCAGCGGCAAAGCAGCAAACCGGCTGTCTGTTTTGCCAATGGAAGGATGTGACGCAAAGGCAGACGGCAGTCCGTCCAGCTTGACTGTCAGGCGGTACAAGCGTTTTGCACAGGGCGGCGCCGGACTGATCTGGGTTGAGGCAACTGCTGTGGTGCCGGCAGGCAAAGCTAATCCGCGGCAGTTGATCCTGACAAAAGAAAATCTGGCTTCCTTTCAGTCTTTAGCTGCGCTGATCGACCAGCAGGCAGCCGTTGAGCCGTATAAGGTTTTGCAGCTGACACAT
Source organism: Clostridiales bacterium (assembly GCA_007135995.1). GTDB lineage: Bacteria > Bacillota > Clostridia > Saccharofermentanales > UBA5734 > SLHU01. The sequence continues at coordinate 533 of SLHU01000061.1, forward strand.
TCCGGCCGTTACAGCCGTCCGGTGGATAAGCCTGCCCCGCAGGTGGCTGGACGCAGCCAGTACCTGGACAAACCCGGTCTGCAGTACGATGTGCTGGCAGATGAAGAACTCGATTCACTGATACCTGCCTATGTGAAAAGCGCGAAACTGGCACAGCTGGCAGGGTTTAACGCTGTTGACATAAAAGCTTGCCATGGCTATCTGATCAGCGAGTTGCTGGGTGCCAGATACCGCGAAGGCCGCTATGGCGGGTCTTTTGAAAACAGAACCAGGTTTTTGCTCAATATTGTTGATGCAGTCAGACAGGCTGTGGACATTGATATCGCTGTCAGGCTGAACGCCTATGACGAGTTGCCGCATCCTTATGGCTGGGGCGTCCGCGCAGAGGACTGCCGACAGCCCGACTGGAACGAAATGACGTCGCTGCTCAAGCTTCTTGAAAAAAAAGGTGTGACACTGGTCAATCTGACCGGTGGTAATCCTTATTATAATCCGCATGTTAACAGGCCTTATGATTCAGGGCCCTATAAACCGCCCTTCCACCAGTTGATTCATGCCGAAAAACTGTTCAAAGCTGCGATGCATGCCAAACAGGCCGTACCGGGTCTATGCGTCATGGCGACTGGTTTCAGCTGGTTTCGTGACCTGGCATTGCCGGTTGCTGCTGGTCTGATTGAACGCAACTGGTGTGATCTGGTTGGTTTTGGGCGTCAGGCCTTTGCCTATCCTGATTTTGCCAAAGCAATGCTGAGCGGTCATTTTGATAAGAACAAGTGCTGCATCGCTTGCGGAAAATGCAGTGAAATTATGCGCGATGGCGGCTGCAGCGGCTGTGTTGTGTTTGACCGTGAGATTTATCAGCCAATTTATCGCGAAGGGCGGGCCGGCAAACCACCCATTGCCAGCCTGGAGATAAAAGAACATGTCTGATGATCAAAAGAAACGAAGTCCAACTATCAGTGATGTGGCCAGAGAGGCAGGTGTTTCGACCAGTACTGTTTCCAGGGCATTGAGCAGGAAAATACCTGTTCATCCTTCTACAATGACCCGCATTGAAGCTGCTGTCGCGAAACTGAACTACCAGCCAAGTGTGCTGGCAAGAGGCTTGAAAGAAGGCAGCAGCCGGACGCTGGGACTGATTGTTCCTGATATCACCAATCCGGTTTTCCCGGCCGCGGCTCTGGGAGCGGAAAGTGAAGCCCTCAGCCAGGGTTATCAGGTGTTTCTGGCGCATTCTCATGAGGACAGTGTGCTTGAATCACAGCTGATTCAGCTGATGCTGCAGAGAAAAGTTGATGGTTTGCTGATTGCGTCAGCGGCGGAAGGTTTCTGCAGGGAGAAGTGGCTGCAGCTGCCGGTTCCCGTGATCCAGCTGATACGCAAATTTGATGATCAGCTGCCTTATGCAATCTGCGATCAGGATCAGATCGGGCAGCTGGCTGCCAGCCATCTGGCGATGCGAGGCTATCAGAGGCCGGTCATTATAACCGGTAACCAGGCGCTTCCGCTCTATCGTCAGAGAAAAGACAGCTTTATCCGCACTTTGTTACGAGCGGGATATTCATCAGATGCAATAACTGTGCTTGACGGCAGTCAGTGGCGAAATGAAGGCCTGGGAATGGTACAATCAGTTATAGCTTCAAAAACTGACGCCGTTTTCGCATCATGTGATATGCAGGCGCTGGGGATTGCAAGAGGACTGTTGGCAGCAAACATAAAAATTCCCGGTGACGTCGCGATTATTGGCATGGATAACCTGGCATTATGCCATTTAATGACTCCGGCAATCACAAGCATCCGCCAGCCGCTGAAAGATCTGGGTAAAAAGGCTATGAGCAGTCTGCTGAGCATGATCAGAGATCAGTCCGCAGAAACACATATAAAGGTTTCCTGCTGGCTGAATCCCGGTGAAACAACTTAGACAGATGGTTAAATAGGAAGTAAAACAAGTGATTTTGACCAGCCCGTTACTGTTAATCATTACCGGGCTATACATGAGACAGATGAGGTTAGTGAGTATGAAAACAAAAACTGCGATGGTAACAGGCGGCTGCAGAGGTATTGGCCTTGCTGTAAGCCGGCAGCTGGTTCTTGAAGGTTACAACTTATCGATTATGGGAACTTCCAAAGGCGAGAAAGTGCAGCCTGTTATTGATGAGCTTCGCCAGAAGGGAAAAGTTCTATATGTATCTGGTGATATCAGGTCAGGCGGCGATCGCTCGGCCTATCTGGATGCGACACTTGCCAAATTTGGTTCGGTGGGTCTTCTGGTCAATAATGCGGGGATAGCGCCTGAGGTGCGTGCGGATTTGCTTGAAATGTCAGAAGAGAGTTATGATCGTGTTATGGCGACTAATCTGAAAGGTCCCTTTTTTCTGTCTCAGATCGTTGCGCGCCAGATGATTCGCCAGGCGGAAAATAATCAGTCTGAGGGACAGACGGCTGAAGCTGATCAAGCTGCCAAAACAGCGGATAACTCAGGAATAAACGGACTGATCATCAATATCAGTTCAGTTTCGGCGGATGTTGTTTCGATTAATCGCGGTGAATACTGTCTTTCAAAAACAGGATTATCAATGATGACCCGGCTTTTTGCCGCCAGGCTGGCCGGCAAAGGGATTCCTGTGTTCGAGATCAAGCCGGGGATTATTGAAACCGATATGACTGCCGGTGTGAAGCAAAAATATGATCATCTGATAGAACAAGGGCAGTTTCCAATTGCCAGGTGGGGTAAGCCCGAAGATCTGGCTGAAGCGGTATCACTTCTTATTTCAGGCAAACTGCGCTACTCAACAGGTGATTGCCTTCATGTTGATGGCGGGTATCATATCAGGCAGCTCTGAAAGCACGCGGCTAAGCAGACAGGAAGAACAGGCATCGCTTAATTTACCGCCAAAAGGAGGGTCACGTGGTCTCAGATACTGATAGTATTCAGCAGATGAAAATGATACATATTGCAGGCACACCCGTCAGGATATGCGCTTTTAAGGCCGTTACCATCGGCAGCGGCGCTGCCGGTCTGGCGGCCGCTATGCACCTTGACAGGCTGGGTGTCCGGCCTGCTGCACTGATCACAGAAGCGATGAACGCAGGTACTTCGCGCAATACCGGGTCTGACAAGCAGACATATTATAAGTTATCCTTATCGGGAGCTCAATCTGATAGTGTTGAGGAAATGGCTGAAACATTATTTTCCGGAGGCTGCATGGACGGAGATCTGGCCCGGATTGAAGCGGCTTTATCAGCAGCATGTTTTAACAGACTTTGCGATATGGGCATACCTTTTCCAAAAAACGAATACGGTGAGGCAGTAGGCTATAAGACAGACCATGACCCTAAAATGCGTGCCACATCGGCTGGACCGCTTACATCAAAACTGATGACCGAGGCTTTGGAAAAGCATGTCCTGACAGGACAGACAAAGATATTCAACGGCTGGCAGGTGATCAGAATCCTGACAGATCAGGATCATACATCAGTGTCTGGCTTGCTCTGCCTGAACCGGCATCTTGCAGGAAATCAGGAAAACAGATATCTGCTGGTTCTGACCCGATCGATTATCTGGGCAGCAGGTTCGGTAAATGCTGCTATCATCGGATCGAGTCCCGTCGGCAGGAAATTGGCGCCAAAGCCACCCGAAACCCCGGCAAAGGCGGCTGCTATCCCTGCCAGGGGATGCCGTCCCATA
>SLHU01000140.1 GCA_007135995.1 Clostridiales bacterium
CAACGACCCGGGGTTTACCGTTCCTGGCATCCCACACATTCAGTGGCAGCTTACGGCAAAGAAGCAAGGAACTATGTTGCCGGAGAAGAGCATGTGGATACACCTTGCCCCAGACACGGCTGCTGGGGAAAGTTAATCGATCTCAAGGCAAAGGTTGTGTTTCTTGGCTGCAGCTTGAAATGCAACACGTTTCTGCATGGTGTTGAAGAATGGCATAATGTTCCCGGACGAATCAGCAGCAAATGGGAGCCGCTTAAAATCCGCAGGCCTGACGGATCGCTGATAGACAGACCCATGCGGAGACATGAAGCTCCGGGTGCAAAAAATGGTGTATCCGATCATTACGATAAAATGGAACCGCTTTTTAAGGCAGCTGGCTATGCCTATAACGGGTGTTTTGGCAAAGCAAATTGTGTTGTCTGCGATGCTGAAGGCATGGACGCATTAACAGGTGCTTATCTTGCTCATGACCAGGACCTGTTTCTGGATGATCGTCCAGTGTCTTTTCTTCCTTTGTAACCTGTATTCCCGAGAAGTATAACGAGATAAAACGCTAGAAAGGTAGAAATACCAGTACTATTGACCATATTTTTCTTGACTTAACCATCGTTTGTATTGAGCCAAGTAAAGAAAGGCAGAAACAAAGAATATGACCGACTTTCACAAATTAACCTGGCTTTATTGTTCGGAGAAGAATCCGCTCTTCCTTTTTACTACCGAAAGCTGCCAAGTAACATAACCGATGTGAAAACAGTCCGGCAGCTGATGACAGAATTTAATGTCATGGGCTATAAAAAAGTCAATGTAGTTTTAGGCCGGGGTTTTTACAGCCAGGACAATATCAATATCAACATCTACACATTACAGATGTTATGTGGTTCACAACATAACATCTGTAACGAAGAGGGAAAAATCATCGGATTGCCGCTCAACCGACGGATCGGAGACGATATCATTGCTGGTGTCTTTATCATCTGTGGTCTTGATGACCGCACTTCCAGTTTTGCTTCCCTGACCAGTGAACAGGCCAAGCGGTATATGGGTATGTTCAGCACCGTTGAGCTTTACGTGGGTTCAGCCAGACCGGAAATCACACACTATAAAGCACACAAGGTAAACCACTAGGACACCTGGGATCCCCATCGGTTTTCAACTCTGTGCCCGCTGTTCACCGATGATAGGCTCAGCGACATCCGGCTTGGATCGTGCCAGAATCAGCTGAACAGTCTCAGAAACAGCTTGTTCCTCCAAGGCGAATGACCACACCCGTGACAGTTTATTTAGAGCAAGAAGCAGAGCATTTCTTCAATTTTCCGATCATGGAAGCATTATTTGAGTATATAACGCAAGCTAAAAGGTATCCCGAAGACACCGTTCGTTTACGTTCGAATCAGCGTACTGGTTTGTTTAATTGCATATATGGAAAAACAGAGCCTCACATCATGTCATTGACATATACGGTTCTGCTGGATGGCAGGCTGCCGATGAATGTTTAGCTAGTGAAGCTTGTACCCAGCAAAGCAAACGTGTGATTATATGCAGCTGTTATAGCATTTGAGTTTTTTTCTACCATAGAAGAGACTTTGCTGTATTTATTTTTCAACGCTTCATCAAGTACGCCGGTCGTTCCGGAGGCAATGACTTTTGTTTTACCACTGAAGCGATCTTCCATAGCTGACAAAACAGCAGGCAGCGAGATAAACTGCAAAAAGCCACAAAGCACACCCAGCATCGTCATGTTTGTCGCCAGTTCGGTTCCGGCATGTTCTCTTGCCAGTTTTGAGGCGGAGACATAAAAAACACGAGTGCCAGGCTTGTTCAAACCCTGCTTTTCCTCGTTTGATAAAATAACTTCATCTGAATTGATGATCACCAGACCATTGTCCTTTAATCCTGAGTAAAAAGGCATCGTATAGGATTTCCCCAGCGTGATGACTTCTGGCGCAAAAATCATAATCACATCGGGGTAAAGTACTTCACCTTTATCGTAGATGGGCGCGTCTGCAATCCTGACATAGCTTTCGGTTGGTGCCAGTCGTTTTTCTGCACCGAAGAAGGGGTTTACTGAAGCATATTTTCCACTGTCTAAAACGGCTGTGCCAAGAATATGAGCGGCTGTCACAACGCCTTGCCCGCCAAGACCGGCCATTCTGATATCTATATTGCTCATTTGTGTCCTCCTCCGTTTTCTTTCAGTTTCTTCAGGTATTGGGCAGCTTCTTCCGATTGATATTCTTCAAAAGTATAATGTCCCCTTTCGGCATCTTTCGCCACCTTTACAGTCTGATCAGAAGCAAACTTGAGGTTTGTCGGACACGGTGTGTATAACTGGATATATGTTGGACCGATTTCTCTGGCTGTCAAAATGGCTTCTCTTATCGCTTTTTCTATTTTTTTCGGGCTGGCGACGGTTGTTTTTGCTGCATATACACATCCTGTTGCTTTTGCCATCTCGAATACCGGTATTTTGGGAAATTTTTTGCCGGTCGGCGCCATGTTCAGTACTTTGCCTTCTGCTGACATGCCGCTTTCTTGTCCGCCGGTGTTTCCATACACTTCATTATCCAGCATAACTGTTGTGATTTTTTCGCGTCGGAACCAGGAGTGCAGCGTGTATTCAAGACCAATATCCGCAATGCCTCCGTCTCCGACCATGACGACGACATCTTTATATTGATCCGGATAGCGGATCTGCAGCATTCTTTTCAAACCCGACGCGACGGCGTTCTGATTACCGAATGCGGTATTGGAATAGTTGAGTGCAGTCTGAGCTAATCCGAAAAAAGAACAACCGGGTGTGCCGACAATCAGTGTATTGGCCGGATCGGGTAAAGACGCAAGTGCAATACGCATACCCAGTGATACACCGCAACCTGCACAATGCGGATGCTGTTCGATGATCTCTTTAAATGTACCAAGATCAGCAGCGCTTTTCTGATTAAAAAAAGGTCCGTTATTGACCAGGTCTTTATATTCCTGCGGGAGATATTCTTCAAATTCCTTAACAGGTGTAATGATTCTTTTTGACATAGTGCCTCCTGTATCAATCTGATTCAGATGGTCATGAACGCTTCAACGCGCTTTTGACTTCGTTGACGATCAGCTCGTTTGGCATTGGCATACCACCAAATACCCTGGGACCGTCGATCACTCTGCTGTTATGATCCAGGCAGGCTTTGACTTCTCTGGCAAGCCAGCCGCCGGGATTAAACTCAGGTATAACGATCATCTCGGCATGTTTTGTCGCTTCCTGTATTTCTTCAGTCGGAAAAGGTCTGATTGATTTTACCTTGATGAGTCCAACATCGATATTTTCTTCCTGAAATACACGAAGTGCCTCTCTGCTTTGTGAAACGGCTGTTCCAGATGCTAGAAGCATAATTTTTGCGTCAGGATTTTCGACTTCGATCAGGCCGTCTAAGTAGCGGTCGATATATTTCCGTGCCCGCTGAGCGGCGGCAAGGACTTCCTGATGCCAGCTGGCACTGGCAAGGTAACTGATAAAATTACTTTTATTGAGTAGGGGATCTCGGACAACACGCATCGGTGGTGTTTCCATATCAAATGTCGGTACAGGTGAGTTTCGGGGGTCATATGCAGGCAGCTTATAAGCTTCTGATGGTAACATCACCACTTCACGTGTATGTGTGACAAAAAAACCGTCAGCAAATACACCAACCGGCAAATGAACGTCGGGCATCTCGGCGATGATGTAAGCTTTGAGTATCATATCAAAGAAATCTTGAACGTTTTCTGCATGAAGCATCAGCATACCTGAATCAAGAAGAAATGCCATCTCGATGTTTTCCGGCTGTATTGAGGGCGGCAGGGAAATCCCCCTGCACATGAACGCACTGACGATCGGCTGTCTTGACCCTGCCCACACAGGAAACATCTCCATGGCCCTAAGTGTCCCGGGACCGCTGGTCGCTGTAAATACCCGACCTCCTCCCAGGGACGCGCCGTGGATAGCCGCCATCACTGCAAACTCATTTTCAGCGCGGAAGTAATCTTTCAGATAACCATGTGCATACAGATCGCCGACCAGATGAAGGCTTTCACTTTGTGGTGTGATTGGATAGGCGATTGCCATATCAACATTTGCTCTTTTAATCGCTTCCGCGACCGCTTCGCTGCCCGTGATGAATGATTTTTCTCTTGGGCAATCAGTAAAAATGCATTTCGGATCAACAGTGATTTGCTCGTTTGGATC
>SLHU01000287.1 GCA_007135995.1 Clostridiales bacterium
ACAGATGATCATGATGACAATGACGGCGATCACACCCGGACTGAACCCGCAGATAAAAATCCAGTGTCTGATGAAACATCCGCTGATCAAAATCATGCTGATGATAGTGATCGTATGACTGAAACCACTTCTGATCTTGATCAGAACGGCAGCCAGCAAGACCCGGCAGGCGATGACCACGAAGCAGAAATGATAAACGGCTGGAGACGCGCGTTTATTGTTCTGGCCTCCGTTTTTACTGTCAGCCTGGCGCTGGCAATCTGGATGTTCACCCGCATGAAAGCGTGACGCAGCGGTAAACTCCCGTCTCTGTGAGAAACCCCGGCGTCTTTGCGAAAGCTATGCCAGGATCAAGGTCACACGTGCCACGTTCTTTTGAGGATTTCCTGTTGCTGTTCACGACTCAGGCGCGTGAACTGAACAGCGTAGCCGGATACGCGAATCGTCAGGTTAGGGTGTTTCTCAGGATGTTCCATGGCATCCTCCAGCTGTGCGCGGTTTAGCACATTGATATTGAGATGGTGGCCAGATTGCTGAAAATAACCTCCCAGAATCGCTTTAAGAGTTTTCAGCTGATCCGGTTTCTGGCTGCCAAGCGCTGACGGTGCGAGTGTCAGTGTGTTTGAAATGCCATCGCGGCAGACCTCATACGGGATTTTAGCCACCGAGTTCAGCGATGCCAGTACACCGTGCCTGTCGCGGCCGTGCATTGGATTCGCGCCCGGAGCAAAGGGCTCACCTTTTTTCCTGCCATCTGGCGTAGAACCGGTTTTTTGACCATACACTACGTTAGATGTTATCGTCAGTATCGATAAGGTATGGCCTGCGTTCCTGTAACAGGGGGTCTTAAGCAGTTCGCGGTAGAAATTTTCACATAGCAATACCGCCAGATGGTCAGCACGATCATCGTCATTTCCGTAGCAGGGGAACGTGCCCTTTATCTCAAAATCAGTTACGAGACCGCGATGGTCAAAAACGGGATATACCTCAGCATGCTTGATGGCGCTCAAGGCATCCGCTGTCACAGATAAACCCGCCAGGCCAAAAGCCATAAACCGGTTGACATCAGTTTCGTGCAAAGCCATCTGCGTTTTTTCATAGGCGTACTTATCGTGCATGGCATGTATGACATTCATGGTCCTGACATATAGCTGGCAAAGCCATGCCTGATAGACTTCAAATCGTTTCATTACTTCTTCATAGGCCAGCCTTCCCGAATCAACCGGAGCCTGAACAGGGCCTGTTTGTTCTCCGCTGATTTCATCACGCCCGCCGTTCAGTGCCATCAGAAGCACCTTCGGCAAGTTGCATCGCGCACCGAAAAACTGCATGTCATATCCTATTCTGCCGGCAGAAACGCAGCAGGCGATTGCGTAATCATCACCATAAACAGGTCTCATCAGATCATCATTTTCAAACTGAACAGCAGATGTTCTGATCGCGACATCTGCACAATATGTCTTGAACGCATCTGGCAGACTGTCTGACCAGAGAATGGTCAGATTCGGTTCAGGAGCAGGACCCAGTGTGTCGAGCGTATGCAGCATACGGTAAGAAGTCTTGCTGACAAGTGTTCGGCCATCCTCACCCATACCGCCAATGGCTTCTGTGATCCAGAGCGGGTCACCTGCAAACAGCTCATTATATTCAGCTGTGCGTAACTGACGGGCCATCCTCAGCTTCAGGACAAAATCATCAATCAGTTCCTGCGCCGCGCTTTCTGTCAGCCTGCCGGACGCGAGATCTCTTTCAAAATAAATATCCAGAAAGGTGCTGACCCGTCCCAGCGACATGGCCGCCCCGTTTTGCTCTTTGATTGATGCCAGATATGCAAAATAAAGCCACTGAACGGCTTCACGGGATGTGCAGGCAGGCTGGGAGATGTCATAGCCATATGAACTGGCCATTTTTTTCAGTTTGTCAAGAAAATCGATCTGACGGTATAGTTCCTCAAGCAATCTGATCGACTCGTCGTTCATTTCTCGTTTCGATACGCTGCATTTATCATTTTCTTTTGCGCTGATCAGGTAATCTGTTCCGTATAGAGCAACGCGTCTGTAATCACCGATGAGTCTTCCCCGGCCATAGGCATCGGGCAGACCTGTAATGATACCGCTCTTTCTGACAGCCCGCATTTCAGGGGTATAAACGCGAAACACACCATCATTATGCGTTGTGCGGTAGCGGAAGTACTCATGAATGCGATCAGATAATGAAAATCCATAGTCTTGACAGGCTTTCTCTGCCATCCTGATGCCTCCAAAGGGGTTTACCGAGCGTTTCAGCGGCCGCCCTGTCTGCAGACCCGTAATGATTTCCTGTTGGCGATCAAGATAGCCTGGTTCGTAACTTAGAAGGGAAGACACTGTCGAGGTGTCGATGTCAAGCACGCCGCCTTGCGCCCGTTCAATCTCACGCAATCGGTCGAATTTCTCTGTCAGATCTCTGGTTCTCCGGGTGGGTTCTGATAGAAAATCAGGCTCGCCGGCAAAAGGCTGATAATGAACCTGAATAAAATCCCGAACATCAATGGTCTGCTGCCATCTGCCTGTTTTAAAGTGTTTCCAGCTTTTGTATAGCATTGATTGATACCTCCGTCTTATCTTCAGACCGCTTTTTCAAGCAGGTCGCTGATCAGCAGGTTCATCTGCTGCCTGATTATCTGAAGCTTTTCTCTGGCGCTTGCAGCATCAACACTATAGGCACCAAAATACAGTTTCAGCTTTGGTTCGGTGCCCGACGGCCTGACACAGATCCAGTCAAGATCAAGATCTCCGCCCAGCTCGTAATAAATCATATCTGCAGGAGGCAGATACAGTTTATTAGGCCGGTTGTCGATTGTTTCTGGCTCTGTCGTGATCAGGTGGTCTGCGCAGTGCTTGACTGAAAGGCCAGATAGCTCGAAAACCTTAGCATCTGCACTCATCCGGCGAAGCTTTCGCATGATATCATCCAGTTTTCTTTTGCCTGCAAAACCTTCGAGCTCGATGGATATTGCGTCCTCGTATGCATATCCGAATTTCTCATAGAGTTCGTGGAGGCAGTCAAGCAGTGTTTTCCCGTCAAGTCTCGCTTCCGCAGCCATTTCACAAATCAGCAGCAAAGCCTGCAGACCGTCCTTATCGCGAACCTCTGTACTCGCCAGGTAACCAAAACTCTCCTCAAATCCAAAACAAAACGTCTGGTCGCCTTGTTCATCAAACCATTTGATACGCTCACCAATATATTTGAACCCGGTGAGCGTCTCCTGAAGCTCTACATTGTAATAGGCTGTGATCCGTTTTGCCAGCCTGGTTGATACACGGGTTGTCACACAAAAAGACTTATCAGGAAGTCTATTCTGGATTTTGCGGTTTCGCAGCACATAGTTCATCAGCAGCAACCCTATTTGATTGCCATTCAGGAGCACCATCTGTCCATCCTGATCGCGTACCGCGATGCCCACCCGATCACTGTCAGGGTCTGTGGCCATTGCGAGATCTGCTTTTTCTCTGACAGCAAGATCAATTGCTTTCTTCAGTGCAGCTGGTGATTCAGGATTCGGCACTTCCACTGTACTGAAAAAGGGGTCAGGTGATAACTGGGAAGGTTCAATGAACAGACGGCCCAACCCGGCATCCTGCATAATTTGCTGAATATAGCGGCCTCCCGTGCCGTGAAGCGGTGTGTAGACTATTTTCAGATCGGGAACGTGCTGGAAAAGATCTGCCCGGATACGGTTTTTTTGTAAATATGACCGATAATCAAAATCGATCTGGTCGTCCAGCGTCTGCCAGTATGGCTGCTTTTGAGCATCGGAAACCTTCATCCAGTTCAGTGTCCGAATATCGGCTGCAGATTGCATGCCCTGCATGATTTTTGCTGCGAACTCAGGTGTTATCTGACCGCCGTCATGCCCATACACTTTGAATCCGTTATACTTCGCCGGATTGTGACTGGCTGTGATCATAATGCCGGCTTGTGCCTTCAGCTGCCTGACAGCATAAGACAAAACCGGAACCGGACGGTATTTTGCTGACAGGAAGACAGGTATACGATGGCTGACGAGGACCGCTGCGGCCGTCTTGGCGAACTCGACGCCGTGTAATCGTGTATCATAACAGATAACAACACCTTTTATATCTTCAGGCAGGTGCTCTTCGATCAGGCAGCGTGCCAGTGCATCTGTCGCCAGGGCGATTGTATACTGGTTAATACGAGCTGTAC
>SLHU01000163.1 GCA_007135995.1 Clostridiales bacterium
AAGATCCGGAGTTTGCCAAATATTTTCTGATGGATTTTGTTAAAACAAGAGCTGAAGCACAGATTCTGCTCACATCCAGCATCAATGTGTTTAAGGAAGACATTGAGCCGATTAGGCCCCGATCTGCTATATTTAATGAGTTCATCTCTGAAATTGACCGTTTTGAGACGCATACAAAGTTCGAATGGTCACTGGATGATCCTTCGCTCATCACAATTCTTGAAGATAACACAGAAAAAATCTATACTGGTGAATACACCGCTGAAGTTTTCATTGAAGAAACGTACCGGGCGATTCAAAAGCTTGGAAACTAGCAGGTTGTTAGCAATAAGGCAGTTGACCCAATGGAGCAAAGTAAATTATTAAAGATAAGGTGATATTTTGATTAAAGCGATCATCGCAAAACTTCGGAAAAAGCCAAAGCTTTTTCTGGCCAGCAGGATAAACTTGTCTTTTATCCCGCTATATCTTATTTCCATGATTATATTGTTTATTATTATCCAGAGTCTCTTTCATTCACTTTTTCTGAATAAATTTATAGAAGATGCCGAGTTTACAGAGCATCTTGTGGTGCAGCAGATCTCTAAGTTCCTGGAAAATATCAACGCCTGCGCCAACAGCCTGATTATTTCAGCTAATACCCTGGCAGAAACACAGGCTGCCTCGCTGACTGATCTTTCTGCTGTTCCAAGCCAGAACAGCGACTTTTTGCAGACGATCAACTACACACTGATCAATCATACCTACATGTTCAGCGAGGCGGCCTATGTTTCCATTGTTATGAATAATGGTTTTGCCATTACCGTCCATTCCGGCAGTCTGGAAACAGACACCAAAACCGACCTTTCAGTCAGCACACAGCTGCAATCTTTACTTGCTGACTCAAGCGGGAAATGGATCTATAACGCTAAGCAAATTGGTTATCAATCAGATTTTGTTTTTATTAAGCCGCTGATGAGTCTGCCTCATTACCAAGCCGTTGGCTTTGTCGTAATCGGTATTGACGATACCAGCATGCATTATCTCAATCCTGCTCAAACGAACTCAGAGGGCATCAATATTATTGTCCTTAATTCCGAAATGAACGCCATTTCGAGCACCTTTCCATCTGATATTGACAAGGCAGACAAACTTATGACGCTATATGCCAATATTTTATCAGAGGTTGTGCCAGGTCATTCTGGGCAAGCAGACAGTTCATTGCCAGCTAGTCATCTGACGCAAGCAGGCACGATCCGGCACGGAACTGAAAATCACTATTACCGTTTCTCAACGATTCCCGGGGCTGGCTGGTCAACGCTTTCTGTTTTTAACTACAGCCAGGTAAACGAAAGCATGCGGCAAGTCATCTCACTGATTATCCTGGCACTCATCTTGCTGGTGGGTGTTTATGCTTTCATAATCATTATCATATCCAGTAAAATAACCAAACCACTTAAACTTTTGTCAGAACATATGATCAGGTTTGACGACACGGTTCCCTATCCTATAAAAGACAAGTTCAGTAATGACGAAATGGGCATCCTGGTTAAAAACTATAACACCATGATCAATAAAAACCTGGCTTTATTTGAACGAGTTAAGCGTGAAGAAGCTGGCAAACGCCATCTTCAACTGGCACTCGTCCAGGCAAAAATAAAGCCGCATTTTCTCTATAATACACTTGATACTGTTTATTGCCTGATTGAGACAAATGAATCCGATCAGGCAAAGAAAACCATCCGGCTCATTACCGATTTTTATCGTTATGTCCTCAACAAGGGACAAGAGTGGATCACGCTCGAGGAAGAAATAGAGTCTGTGATTCGCTACATGCATCTGCAGAATATCAGATTTAATCATATTTTTGATTATACGATAGACGTCGCGCCCGAACTGATGCATATGCAAATCCCGCATTTAACCATACAGCCGCTCGTAGAAAATGCGATTTATCACGGGATCCAGCCACTGGGCAACAGCAGAAAAGGCCAGATCATCATCAAAGCCGAATGGCATCCGGATGCTATTACGATGAGTGTGATTGACAACGGCATCGGTATGAGCCAGTCCACATTCCTAAGTATATTGGATGGCCAGACACCTGAATCAGCAGACAGCTTTGGTCTGAAAAATATAGCAGAGCGCATCAAGCTGTTCTATGGTCCGGAAAGCCAGCTTATTTTATTGACCGGTCAGAATCAGGAGACCATCCTTTCAATTGTGATCAAACATCAAGCGTCTGATGACAGTTGAAGTTAATACAGATACTCACCAGCCGCATATCATATTATGTTGCACTCACTGCAATGTACACAGCTAGGACAATTCATGTTTTCAGACATGAAATGCATAGCTGCCGGCGGCATACGATCAGACCGGATGAAGCATATGTGATCATCGCAACCCGCACGTTGCAGATGCTGATATCATCAAAATACTCCGAGCTTATCGTGCGAGACAGAACGTGGTACAATCATCTTAGTTTTGAAAATGAAAGGACGCCTGTTAAGCATGTATTCAGTCTTATTAGTCGATGACGAAAAGCCTTTTTTGGATTATCTGCAGAAAACCATTGACTGGGAAAAGCATAATTGCCAGATTAACGCGACCGCGACAGACGGAGAAGAAGCGCTCAGATTGATACTGGAGCTCAAACCAGACATCGTTTTCCTTGACATTAACATGTCCAGAATGAGCGGTCTTGAAGTATGTAAACAACTGAGCGCTTCATCATCTGCTTTGCCGCATATCATCATATCAACTGCTCATGATCAGTTCAGCTACGCACATGAGGCCATAAAGCTTGGGGTCTTTGATTATCTGTTAAAACCAGTTGAACCCGGTGAATTATCCGCATCCATCAATAAATGCATCTTTGACATTGAAGAGCAAAAGGACTCGCTGAAATCAAAAGCATATTATCGTGACGCTCAGACAGAGAAATTTTTCCAAAGAATAATTGAACTTCATAATGTTGATGCGCCGCCTGATTTTCTTAAACTCAGCCAGACTGTCGCTTTTTCTGTTTCAATTGTCAAAACAGTCACGCCTGATGAACGGATCATCCACATTCTGGTAAATCGAATGAATCAGCTGACTGATTCTCTGATGACATCATACTTTACCAGTTTTTCAGCATCCGGTTACGTGATCACGCATGTCTTCTACCAGGATATGAGCCTGGCTGATTTTCGGCAGGCCTATGAATACATTGCCAGCGAATCAAGTATGCTGACCAGCGCGACATTCGGCAACCGGGTAACATCACTGGACCAGCTATACAAAAGCTACCAGCAAGCCCAGATCGCGATGGAAAACCAGATACAGTTTGATCAGCGCGTTGTGTCATATGATGATCTGGAAAGCCTGGATTTCAGCAGCCAGCAATATTCTGAAAGCGATATCAATTTACTCATCAGCTGCCTGAAATCAAAACAATATGATGAGGCAGATAAAATCATTGAACGCATTTTAACCTTGTCCGACAACAACATTATTTCCTTCCAGTTTGTGGTCGCTGCCTATTGTTCGATCAAAACAGCGATCTATCGCCACTTTAATGTGAATAACAGCCTGATCACAGAACATATGCTGGCGCAATCTGATATCCTTCGTGAACTGAATACGTGTCAGACAACGCGGGAAATCACTGAGATTGTTAAAAACTATGTTCATGAAATTTTCAGCGACTGCATGGATTATCCTATATCCAACAAGCAGCGTGACTTGATTGACCGGGCCGAAACCATTCTGCAGAAAAATTATCAGAGGCCAGACTTCTCGGTGAATGACCTGTCTCAGGCGCTTTTTTTTGAAAGCAGCTATATCCGGCGCGTTTACAAAGCCCACACCGGTAAAACCATTATCCAGCGGCTCGAGGAGATCAGGATTGAAAAAGCCTGCAGCCTGCTTGCTGAAACCAGTCTGAAGCTAAGCGAAATTGCCGAGAAAGCCGGCTATTCCAACCAGTTCTATTTCAGCCGCCGTTTTAAGCTATTTACCAACATGACACCGTCGGAGTACCGTGAACAGCACTGACTGCATGCATTGCATCAAGTATCAAGTCAGCTGTAATTGATTCAGTTCAGATTAATCAGCAAATGTCTGCCCCGGCATTGCGGCCAGCATACGTTCCAGGGCGACAGACGCGTGCTCAATAATGTGTGTGTCCAGGGTCATCTCATGCTGTTTTTTATCAAAGGCCTGATACACACTTTCCAGCG
>SLHU01000045.1 GCA_007135995.1 Clostridiales bacterium
ATAAAGCATTTCCTGGTATTCTCTTTTTAAGGGGAATGTCAGCTGAAAATTCGGGCAGCCTTCCAGTTTTTCCTTTTCCATATCAACTGAAACAGCTTTCTTCGTCCAGCTGACCCAGTCAATCGCTTCAGGTGCCACGAGCACTTTTTTATGGTTCATATTATCTTTCGTGTCAATGACCATAAAGCGGATCGTCCAGTCATTCTCATCAACGATGAAGTCTTCAACCTGCCCAAGCTCACCATTTTTAGATGAAATTTTAAAACCAAAAGTCTTTTCAACACTTTGAAGCGCTGCCTGCTGAAAATCTTCATCCTGTGTGATGTTTCGCTTTTGTTTTTTCAGTTGCAAGCCTGTTTTACTGCTTTCAGGCAGAACACCGCCCGGCACTCTGGCGCCGGAACCAAGCCCTTCTGTGCCGCTCATGCCACTCCAGTATGACATCCAGCCATAATGAGCCGATAGCTGACCTTCTTGCTGAAAGCGGCCGTGATTTGGCCGAAGAATATCTTTCACCTTGATTTTCGGACTTTCCTTAATCTGCTCCATGGTCAGATCAAGGGAAATCGACTGATCACGCCAATCCGACTTATTAATCGCCGAGGTAGAAAGCAACACTTCTTTTCCAAACAGTTTCGCTGTCTTATCGACAAGATATCTAACGGTCCAGTCCTGCTGATCGAATAAAAAATCGGTCGCCTTACCTGCTTCACCATCACGAACATGCATATTATATCCAATAATTTCTTTCAAACTGATTAACATGTGAACTCCTCCTGTCATGCCTGCGCTTTTGATTGGGTCTACCTGCACATTATAACGGTATAAAAACTATATGCCGGAACAAGTGTTACATCATTCATCTGTATTTTGCGATGCGTGCATCAAACAGCGGTTCTGTCATCTTGAATGTATACCACCACTCAATGGAGCGAACCTGAATAGGCTAAACGTCCATACCGGACGTGCGCTGCTTTTGACTTGCTGACAAGCTCGATGATGAATGGCTGAGTGTCGGAATGAGCGAGGATCTAAATAGGAGTTTCCAGGAATAATATATAAACAAAAAGCTCCTTGCCGTTTACAGATGGTAAGCATCAGAAACGACAAGGAGCGTTCATATATTGGATATCAGTGTCTTTTGGTGAACCCGCCCCTTCTCAACCTGCGGCTCAGAAAGGACCTTCGCACGATTGTTCTGGTCAGTCAAGCCTCGTCAGATTACTTAAGGAACAGCTCAATCACCGGAACGGTTGTATTTGGTTTAATATGCGGGATCTCCAGTACAAGCAGTTTTTCATCCTTGGCGGCGCCTTCGCTGAAATGCTTGACCTCGCCTTCTGTATACAACACTTCACTGCCATCATGTAAGAACTGGGCGTATTCAACTTGACCGGCTAATCCATTCAGATGAACATGGCCAAACGGATAAGCAAACAGATGCAGATACAAGCGCTTGCCATCTTCACTTTGCGTAAACCTGCAGTCTGGCGGTAATGATTCAAGAAGCTGCGGTTCAGCCATGGTACAGTTATATATGGACCGGCTGTTATACTTCATCCAGTTTTCATATACTGCCAGTGCTGCTTCTGCTCTGTCATCAAGATACCCTCTGGCTGTCGGACCTACATTCATCAGCAGATTGCCGCCAATTGAAACGGTGTTGATCAGCATACGAACCAGCATTTCAGGTGATTTCCAGGTCTGTTCGTCACGGTGATAACCCCATGATCCTGAGAACGTCTGACAGGCTTCCCATGTCACCAGCTCACCTGATTCCTGGTGTTTGATCCATTCCTGAGGCTGATACTGTTCAGGTGTCCAAAGATCTTGTTCAATTTCTGTCCGGTTATCAATGATGATATTCGGCTGAAGGTCGCGGGCTGTTTTCAGCAGGGCTTCTGCTTCCCAGTCATCCTTGCCTTTGCCTTTCATCCAGTCCAGATCACCTTCGCCATGACGGTCACCATACGAGAAGTCAAACCACAGTACATCAATCTGGCCATAGTTACTCAGCAGCTCAGTCACCTGATTGCGCATGTAGGCTGCGTATTTTGTCATATCACGGCCCTGGCTTTGCTCTTTCGCGTCTTTATCATCACGGCGCGGATGCAGCATATCAATTGGAAATTCCGGATGATGCCAGTCGATCAGAGAATAATAAAAGCCTACACGCAAGCCTTCAGCTCTGAAAGCGTCAGCGTATTCTTTCACCAGATCACGACCTGCCGGTGTGTTTGTGCTCTTGTAATCAGTGTACTGGCTGTCAAACAGGCAAAACCCGTCATGATGTTTGGTGGTCAGAACCGCGTATTTCATGCCTGCGGCTTTGGCACGGCGTGCCCAGTCTTTTGCGTCATAAAGATCAGGATCAAAATGTTCAAAATATTTGTCATATTTTTCTTCAGTGATCTTTTCTCGTGTCTTGACCCATTCATGACGTGCAGGAAGCGCGTAAATGCCCCAGTGAATGAACATGCCGAAGCGATCCTTCGTGAACCAGGTTGTGTCACCCGGAGATTTTCTGGTAATATAAGAACTCATATGTATTTTCCTTTCTACTTACCGTTTGATTGCCGAACTGTTCACTTAAAAGTATAATAAATACAGACTCTCAGAGACATGCACAAATGATTCGATAATATGGAGAAACCAGTATGGATATCTCGAAGAACATTAAGCTTACCGAATATATCAGCCAGTTGAACATTCGGGTCATGGATAGCGGCAACGCAGCGGTTGGCCCGGAATGGCATGCCGAGCAAGTTTGTTCACCTTATTCCCGCCTATACTTGATTCATGCCGGAGGCGGCAAACTCACACATCAGGACCAGATCATCCAGCTCAAACCACTGCATATCTATCTGATTCCAGCCGGTCTAACCTTTGATTATGCCTGTCAGACATATATGCAGCAGCTTTATTTTCACCTGCATATCTACACAGCTGACGGCTATGACCTGCTTAATCAGCTAAAGCGCATCTATTCGCTTCAGATCACAGAAAGTCATTTCCATGAATTGAAAAGCAGCTATAACGGGCATTTGCTGCGTGACGCATTTGAACTGCATCAGCACCTGAACGGATTGATGACCGGATTTCTTGGCAAGGCCAGGCTCAGTGAACAAGTGATTGAGACTGCATCACCTTTCCTGCGGCAGGTTTATGCCCTGGTTCAGCAGTCGCTGAACATCAAAACAACTCAAAAGACGCTGGCAGACAGCATGTCCATATCGGTCAGCGCGCTGAGCAAACGGTTTAAAGTAGAAACCGGGATGTCACTCGGACAGTATATGGATGAACTGCTTTTCCAGAAAACCCAGCAGATGCTGCTTTTCAGCGATGCCAGCCTGGCGCAGATTTCTGAAGACCTGGGCTTTTGTGATCAATTCTATTTCTCTCGTTATTTCAAGCAGCGGCAGCTGGAAACACCCAGTCTCTACCGGAGGCGGCTGCGAAAATCAATCTAGAGCCACCTGCCCTGAGCCGAATCAACGTTTGCCCGTCAGATGACCGGATTTGGCAGTGAACTAGACGATGAGTCATTTCCAATAATCTAATCTAAAGAAAAATTAGTCTGTCAATATGTTAAAATAGTGATCAGACAATCCTTAGGAGGATACTATGGAATTATACATTATCCGTCATGCAGATCCGGATTACGAACACGATACCATCACTGATTTTGGTGAAAAAGAGGCTGAGCAGCTGGCCAGCCGCATGAAAGCTTTAAAAATTGACGAGATTTATACATCACCCATGGGACGTGCACGCAAAACAGCCAATTACACGTGCCAGGCACTGGAAAAAAGCTACACAGTAGAACCCTGGGCACATGAAGTTGATTTGCATATCACAATGCCAGAGAGTCAAAATCTGGTCTGGATTTCGGATCTGGGCGCTCATGTCATGCGCAGCAGCAAAAACATAAAACTGGGTGATCAATGGCATCAGGCAGAAGATTTTACAGATTTCGGCGGCCGGCAAGTCGCGGATTTTGTCAGATTGGAGTCCGATCAGTTTTTGTCGCGCCTGGGTTATGACCGCGAACAGTATTTCTATCGTGTCACCGCAGAAAACCAGCATCGGGTGGCTTTCTTCTGTCACGGCGGACTGAGTATCACCTGGCTGGCGCATCTTCTCGGGATTCCATACCTGATGGCCTGGGCCAGCTTCAGCAT
>SLHU01000242.1 GCA_007135995.1 Clostridiales bacterium
CGCAGCTTCCAGGCTGTTTCTGAAAATATCACCTGTTGCTGTATAAAGGTTGGTATGGTGGCCTGTCAGGCTGTGAAATCCGCAGCGAAGATCGTATGTCATCAGAAACACGTAATCAAGATACCGCTGGACTTTATCCATTTCAGTGCCGTCAACAAAATGCTGGTCAGCGCCTGCCGCTATGGTCAGAAGCCGATACCGACCGTCAACCTGGTCAAGGGCTTTGCGAATTTCTTTACAAAGCAAAGTAAATGTTATTTTGTCCTCTGGAGAGGAAGCGATGTTATTAGATGGACAGCAGGGATACTCCCAGTCAAGGTCAATCCCATCGAGGTTATACTGGCTGACCGTTTCCGCGCATGAAGCCGCCATTTTACGGCGTCCCGCTTCGGTTGCGCAGACAACCGAAAAATCATCCGGCCCGGCACCCACCATTGACAGCAGAATTTTCAGGCCGGGATTCCAGTTTTTGAGCTGGTCAACTTTGCTGATTAAGTCCAGGCCGTCAACCAGAATGTTCCCCTGATCAAATTTACCAAAGGCTATATTGATATGCGTCAGTTTTCTGGCATCTTCCTGACTGATGGTTAAGGTTGGCTGGTCATATGCGTAAGCGGCCAGTATCCGTTTTTTTTGCTTGCTCATGTTGTTTCTCCTCGTCTTGATTCCTTTATCTGACCCGATCATGCCGCTCAACAGCCTCGTCCGATTTTCTCATCAGCCATATGTGACATCAACCGGCGCTCGCTTTTGAGCTGATTCCATAATTGCCAGGATCGCTAAACTGGTATTCGCCGCATCCTGCAGTGTCAGTTTGAACGGTTCGTCTGTGATCAGACAGTCAATAAAGGATCGGATGCTTTCAAAAGCGAACCCTTTTGGCTGGCCAAAAATGTGGTTCTGAACCAGTATATCAGGCACTTCCAGCTTCTCCTGTGTCACTTTTTGAATCAGATTGTGACTGCTGGCGTCAATGTTAATCTGGCCTTTTGTGCCCAGCAGTGTACACTTGATATCATTGACGCAGGGGTTTCTGTCTGGTGTGATCCAGCCGTTTTCCATTTGCGCTATGCCGCCTTTGTGAAACTCAAGGGTTGTCTGATAAATGTCTTCTGTGTTGATGCCCTCTTTTTGCAGCAGTCCTTTGCGGCTGACCGCATAAACACGCTTCACCTCATCATCAAAAAGCCAGCGCAGCGTATCAAGGCTGTGGCTGCCCAGAAACCAGAGAATGGATGATTGCGCCGCCCATGGCAGCAGATCGGTGGCAACCCATTTAATGTCATTCAGTCTGAAGTATCCGCTGTAAAGTTCGCCCATCTCACCGGCCTGGATCGATTGCCAGGCAGCTTGAAAAGGAGGACTCCAGCGATTATGCAGATCGACCATCGCCCTGACTTTATATTTCTCTATGGCATCCATCATGCGGTAAACATCATTTGCATTTGTGGCCAGCGGCTTTTCAATCAACAGATGCCGGCCGGCGGTCGCCGCTGCAATCGCCAGATCAGCATGGGCGAAGTCGGGTGTAACGATCGCGACCGCGTCACAGTCTGATTCTTTCAGCAGATCGTCTATGTTGTTATAGACTGCGTCAATACCGGTTCTGGCCGCAACTGCTTTGGCTTTATCCAGGTTCTGGTCACAGATCGCCACAGCTTTGGCAAATGGATGCGCCTGGTAGATCCGGGCATGATTCTCGCCCCAAGTGCCTGCGCCAACAATCCCTATTTTTACTTGATTCATCGTCTTCATCAGCAGAAATCATAACAAACTCAATTCAGTTTTCTGCCAGCTCCTTTTCCAGACTAAAGGGCCTGTCACCCTTCCTCTATAGTGTAACGCAAACACAAACAGATATCACACGGATTGGCCTTATTTTGTTTTCTTGACGATTTCTATAACACTATTTCATGAATATAACTCATTTTTCCGTATATACAAACACAGTTGAAGCGTATTGTGCAAATAGTTCCCAGCCGATCAAGGTGATGATGCACCAGATGATCCATTGATATGAAGATGTGAACCCTCCCCGTCTAGCATTATTAAGTTTCGCTGTCAAGCGCAGGTTTACTTGTTGCCTGGTATAATGCATGCGTTAAAGAAGATTTTCAACAGGTTCACCTGATAGCGCTGCGACTACCTTTTCGGCACAGGCACAGCCTACCTTATTGATGGTTTCAGCCGAATACATGCCAATATGAGGTGTCAAAATGACCTGCTCCATATGAGATAACGGTGATCCGGGCTGCTCGTTTTCGAGCACATCCAGTCCGGCACCTGCCAGATGCCCCGTTTGCAAAGCTTTGAGCAAAGCCTTTTCATCGATTATGCCGCCCCTGGCCGTATTAATCAGAAAGCTTCCGGGCTTCATCGCACTTATTTCTTGTTCACCCATCAGGTGATACGTATCATTGGTCAGAGGCACATGCAGCGAGACAAAGTCACTGGTGCTGATAACCGTCTGAAGATCCGTTAACCTGACATCATCATATGTCTCCGGAAGCTGATTCAGATAGGGGTCGTACGCCTGGACAGACATTGAGAATCCGCCGGCTCTTAAAGCCACTTTTCTGGCGATTGAGCCAAACCCGATCAGCCCCAGTGTTTTGAAGCAGACATCCGTGCCAATATGCTTAGACCAACCACCCTTTCTGACATCATGGGCGGCATCACATATTTTTCGGGCCAGACACAGCATCAAGCCAAACGTCAGATCAGCGACGGCGTCTGCATTGACACCCGGTACATGAGCCGCCTGAATATTGTATTTGCGCAGCATCTCCATATTCAAATTATCGGTACCAGCACCGTGCTTGCAGATAAACTTCAGATTTCCGGCGCCTCTGACAGCATCTTCTTCCAGCGGATGTGCGCCAATAATCAGCGCGTCACAGGGTTCAAGCAGTTTAGAGAAAATCTCAGGGTGGTAGGGCTCTTTCATCTTGACGGACACGATGCCTGCCCTTTCCAGGATGTCGAAAGCCTGGCGATTAAGATCTCCAAATGATCTGGATGTGATCAGTACTTTATACATGTTGCTGTCTCCTGTTTTTTGCTTTTGAGTTAGCATTCTTTAATTCTATCAGAAAACGATTTGCAGCAGGAGCATATAAGAAGCCGTCCCGGCAGCGATACTCAGCAGCGCGTTCTTTTTCAGGCGCTGCAGCAAAATGATCAAACCAATTGCCAGCAGTTCCGGCAGCGCGTACGGTGAGCGGATCAAAGAGATATCTTTAAGGCAATAGATGACCAGCAGTCCAATGACCGCCGGCGGCAGCACCCGGCCTAAATAAAGAACAAACCGTGGTGTTTTGCGATGTCCCGGGAAAAGCAGAAAAGGTAAAAACCGGGTGATCATCGTCCCCGCTGCCATGATCAGAATCAGATAAACAACCTGGATATCGCTCATGTTCATGGCAGAGGCTCCTTCTCCAGCGGTTTTTTGATCAGTGCCAGAACCAAAAGCAGCAGGCCCATCGCCGGCAGTATAAACTGCTCTGCTCCAAAAATGAGCAGACTCAAACTGGTCACAACCAGCCCTGTCAGTGCAGGCAGCCGGTTTTTTCTCTGATCCCACTGATTAACAAAAATTACAGTGAAAAGAGCTGTTAAGACGAAATCAAGCCCATGTGTATTAAAATGAATCCACTGCCCGATCAAAGATCCGGTTACGGACCCGATGACCCAGTAACTGTGATTGAGCAGGGTCACGAAAAACATAAACCGCTTCTTCTCTACATCCTGGGGAATTTCGGCGGCACATAATATAGAAAAAGTCTCGTCGCAAAGACCAAAAATCAGATAAGGTTTATACGGGCTGGTATCTTTGAATTTTTCCAGCAGTGAGAGTCCGTAAAACAAATGCCTGGCATTAACCAGCAACGTCAGCGTAAAGGCGTATAAAGGATTAAAAGCTGACGTCAGTAAAGTCAGCGCAACATATTGCAGAGAACCGGCAAACACCAGCAGACTCATAGCAACAGTCAGCGCAGTCCCGTAACCGGACGTTCGCATCAAGATGCCAAACGCGATCCCAAGCATGCTGAAACCTGTCAGAACCGGAATTGTATGCGGAAACGCGGCCAGAAAGGCTTTTTTATTTTCCTCTCTTTTCATGAATCGTTCTCCAGCCAGTAAAATCAGTCTTTTTGTCAATCAGAGAAGGTCGAAC
>SLHU01000200.1 GCA_007135995.1 Clostridiales bacterium
CTTTTTGGCTGCGCTGAACATATAGGCGCGACATATGAATCAATACGTAAGGCGCTTTTTTCAGCAGGGCTTATAGGTGTCTTTTTCGCAGATCAGGCAACCTTCGCGGCTGAGGTTGCGGGGTGCCAGGTTGAATGCGGAGCCGCATCCGGTATGGTCGCGGCAGCGCTCACTGAACTGATGGGCGGCAGTGCCAGACAGTCTTTATGTGCTGCGTCCATTGCATTGCAGGGCATCACCGGCCTTGCCTGTGATCCGGTCGCGAGCAGGGTTGAATCGCCCTGTCTGAATAAAAACATCATGGGCGGAGCAAATGCGATCACATCAACCAATATGGCCCTGTCAGGCTTCGAACAGGTGATTCCGCTTGATGAGACAATTGACGCTATTTTGGAAATCGGCAAATCCTTACCCCAATCGCTCAGATGCACATACGGCGGGCTGGGTAAAACGCCTGCGTCACAGGCGATTCAAAAAATGCTTGAACATAAATAATTGAACACAGTCCTCTTCTAATGAACCGTTTTAGGTGCGCAGGCGTCACACGCATGGTAAATCCGGACCACGATCGCATCTAACTGATTGCGGCTCCGGATCTATTTTGATATGTAGAAATACAGGCGACCGGCATATATATGACCGGTTTACTGTATGCACTTTTGCATAAAGCCAGTCTATCAGGACAGTTTCTTTACATGTATCTGCGCTTTGCTCTTTGCGCATAGAATGCCTGCTCTTATCAAAATATATGAAATTAGATGATAAATCTTTAAATAGATTGTTGACATTAGCATGAAAATAAAATATTATGGTCTCATAATAACTTAGCTAGAATAACTAAGTATCAATCGGTCTAATGTTTTACAGCATGTGAGGTATTACTTGTGCGTATTGATAAATCAGTGCTCAATACAATGAATAAACAGACGGTTATCAATATAATTCGCAGAAATGGTCCCATTCACAGAGCAGAAATTTCCAGGATGTCTGGATTGAGTATTCCGACCATCATGAAAATCACAGATGAATTTATTGAAAATGGCTTGATCAGGGAAAACGGGAAAGCCAAATCGACAGGTGGAAAGCCGCCGCTGCTGCTTGAATTCATAGCAGACGCATATTACATTATTGGTGTTGACGTTGGCACCACAAACACGATTGTTATTCTGATGGATTTATCTGCAAAAATCATTAACCGAAGCGTGGTGGCGACATGTACGAGCCGAAAAAGTGATATCATCATCCGCCGGGTTATTGATACTATCGAGAAAGTATTCAGTCAATCAGAAGTTGAGCTAAGTAAAATACTGGGAATTGGCATAGGCATCCCTGGCCTGATTGACAAAGAGCAAGGCGTCGTCAAGTTTTCACCTGATCTGGGCTGGGAAAATGTTGATCTGGTTGGTCCGATCAGCGAAAAATTTAATCTGCCGATTATGATCGATAATGTCACACGCGCGATGG
This sequence comes from Clostridiales bacterium, assembly GCA_007135995.1. Taxonomy (GTDB): domain Bacteria; phylum Bacillota; class Clostridia; order Saccharofermentanales; family UBA5734; genus SLHU01. The sequence continues at coordinate 1,465 of SLHU01000200.1, forward strand.
CTGTTGGCGAACGTTCCTTCGGGGTTGCGCTTGGTGTCAGCAATTTCATTTGCATCAACCTGGGTTATGGTATAGGCGCAGCACTTTTTATTGATGGTGAAATATATTCAGGCAGCTCCGACAGCGCAGGAGAGTTCGGTCATATGACAATGGAAAAAGATGGTCCCCTATGTGACTGCGGAAACCACGGCTGCCTGGAAGCGTTAGCTTCAGCCAATGCCATATCGAAAGAGGCCAGACAAAAGATAAAAAACGGCCATCAGTCTTTGATTACCGAGATGGTCGAAGGTGACCTCGAAAAAATAGAGGCTAAAACAATCTATGACGCGGCAAAAAAAGGTGATGAACTGGCTCTGGAAATTGTCGGCAGGGCAACGGAGCATATAGGGATCGCTGTTGCCAGTATCATCAATCTGTTCGACCCGGACATGGTCATTTTGGCAGGCGGCGTTGTCGCTGCCGGATCTATTCTGACTGATGCCATATCGAGAAAAAGCGATAGCAGAAAGATGAAATTCGCAGGTGGAAACACAAGTATTGTTACGTCTCAATTAGGTGCGAACGCTGCCGCTGTTGGTGCTGCCTCCTTTATCTTGCGGAGATTTACCGCAGCTGGCGGCAGAATGATCTGATATCATATTCAGTTTTTATTTTTACTAAATGAATAAATTATATGACTTCAATATTAACCTTTTGATTTACCCAATAACTTAGTAAAGTTAACAAAGTATAAAACAGATGTTTAATTGGAGGAAAAATATGCGGCAATCAGTTATGACAGCTCCTGGGAAAATTGAGTTTCGTGATGTACCTGTGCCGGAGCTGAAGCAAGGTGAAGTTTTGGTCAAAATGATGAGAGTGGGTATTTGCGGTTCCGATATCCACGTGTTTCATGGAAAGCATCCTTATACAACCTATCCGGTTGTTCAAGGGCATGAGGTGTCAGGCCGAATAGAAAAAATCGCTACTGATGTATCGGGATTGAATGTGGGTGACAAAGTGACGATTCAGACTCAGGTGGTCTGTGGTCAATGCTATTCATGTTTACACGGACAATATCATATTTGTGACAATCTCAAGGTCATGGGTTTTCAGACAACGGGCATGGCTTCAGAATTCTTTGCTGTCAGTGCTGATAAAATACTTAAACTGCCGGATCATATAAGTTTTGATGAAGGAGCTATGGTAGAGCCTTTGGCGGTTGCGGTCCACGCTTTGCAGCGCAGCGAATCTGTTAAGAATAAGAATGTGCTTGTCCTGGGTGCCGGACCGATTGGCAACTTAGTTGCACAGACGGCCAGGGGGCTGGGTGCAAAATCTGTGATGGTCACGGACATAAGCGATTTTCGTTTAAACAAAGCACGTGAATGTGAGATTGATTTTTGCGTAAACACAAAAAACGAAGACCTTGAAAAAGCTATATTTGATCATTTTGGTCCGGATAAAGCAGATCTTATTCTGGAGTGTGTCGGCGCGAACGCGACGATAGAACAGGCGATAGAACACGCACGCAAGGGAACGGACATCATCGTTGTAGGTGTCTTCGGCGATCAGGCAAACGTTGATATGGGACTTGTTCAGGACAGAGAGCTTCGTCTGATTGGTACGCTTATGTATCAGGAAAAAGACTATTTGCAAGCGATCGAACTGCTCGATCAAGGTGCGATAAAAACCGCGCCCCTGTTGACTGATTATTTTGAGTTTGAAGATTTTTTAAAGGCTTATGAACATATTGAATCAAAAGGCGATCAGGCGATGAAAGTCATGATGATCATTCAGGAGGAGGAATAGCATGAAGGCATTTGATTATTTTCAACCGACAGAAATTATCTTCGGCAAAGGCAGAGTCACGGAGATCGGTGATATAGCCAGGCGATACGGAACGAAATGCTTGCTTGTTACCGTACCGGAGTTTGATGCAATTGCACCCTTGTACGCAAAGGTTAAAGAATCATTGCAGCATGCAGGCGTAACGGTGACACATTTTGACGGGGTCATACCGAATCCCACGACCGATGTTGTTACCGCGGGCGCTGATATGGCTAAACAGGCAAAAGCGGAGGTTGTGATCGGTCTGGGCGGTGGTTCCAGCATGGATACGGCCAAAGCGATCGCGGTTGAGGCAACACACGAAGGGACCGCATGGGATTATTTGTTTTACAAGAAACCGCCTACAGAAAAGACACTGCCGATTATCGCCATTTCAACAACCTCGGGAACCGGCTCGCAAACAACGCCTTGCGCTGTTATGACAAAAAGCGAAAACAAAGATAAGTCTGCGATCTGGCATTCGAATATTTTCGCGAAAGTGGCGGTTGTTGATCCGGAACTGATGCTGACATTACCTAAATCACTGACAGCCATGACAGGATTTGATGCTTTTACGCACAATTTTGAAGCCTATCTTTCTGTTAATGCTAACCCGTATATTGAGTGTTTGTCGATTGACGGCTTAAAGCTGATTATTGAAAATCTGCCGCGTGCCCTGGAAGATCTTAGCAACATAGACGCAAGAGAAGCTTTGGCCTGGGCCGATACCCTGGGAGGGCTTTCTATTGCATCCGCAGGCGTTACACTGCCGCATGGCCTGGGTATGCAGATTAGCGGACATTGTCCTTCTGTGGCGCATGGCCAGTCGCTCGCGGTAACATATCCTGAATTCACCCGTTTTACCTGGAAAGCTTCAATAAAGAAATTCGC
>SLHU01000219.1 GCA_007135995.1 Clostridiales bacterium
AAACGTTTGTATTAAATATAAATTATATATTTTTTGCATGAACTTGCAGACAAAAGAAGTTGTTTTCAGTGCAAAACGCCATATGCCATTTAAAAACCTATGAAACTATCCGAATGAGATTGCGGGCCGAAATGCCAAAAGTTAAGAAGGCAAGGGGCTATACACCGGTAACGACAGCTGGTTATGTTAAAAAATACTAGATTTCCAATAACTGAACCAGTTTCCTCAGCATGGTTTTGCCTTCGTTATCTGGCAGCTGCTCCAGAATCTGATTACAACGCTGCGTCTGGCGATTCAGAATATCTTTCGTCTGATCCATCGCGCCCAGTTCACGTGCCAGCCGAATCAGCGATTTGATTTTCTCTGGATCGCGTTTGCTGCTAAAGAACTGATTTAGAAGATGACGGTAATTTTTATCTGCTGCAGCGAACAGGACAGGTAGTGTGATAATACCTTCCAGCAGATCGTTCCCGGTTGGTTTGCCTGCTGTCTTCTGGTTTTCGTCCATATCAATAATATCGTCGCGAATCTGAAAAGCAGCACCAAACCGCATGCCAAAATGCCAGAGCGTTTTCATCTGCTCTTCACTCAAGTCACCGCAGTAGCCGCCAAAACTTGCCGATGCCGCGAATAATATGCCGGTTTTGCTCATAATACGGCGAAGATAAGCGCGATAACCCGGCAGTTTATTTCGGCCAAGATACTGCGAGACTTCACCCGTGCAGATAACCTCAACCGCACCCGCGATTTTTGCCATGTCATTGATAGCGAGGCCGCTTTTAGCAATCTGCTTTAAACCTCGCGCCAGTAAGAAATCGCCGGTATAGATCGCAATGTGATTGCCATGAAGCGCGTGTATGGTCGTTTCACCCCGTCTGGTTTCCGCATGGTCTATCACATCATCATGGACGAGTGTGGCCGTATGAATTGCTTCAATCGCCATAGCTACTGGAAATGCCTTGTCCTGGCTGTACTGGTTCAGGTGTGCCGCTGCGATGGTCATGGCGGGTCTGAGTCTTTTGCCGCCTCTGAAGATCAATTCAGAGGCGGCAGCCTGAATGAAGCTGCCGCCTGCGAATTCATCACGTAACATTTGTTCAAAAGCCATCATCTCAGCTTTCAACAAAGGTACGCTATCCCAGATTGAGTCCTCTAATCGAATCAAAACGAAACCTTTACTTCTTTCTTCTGGGGAAAAACAGTTTTAAACGCCTGTTTTTCCATAGGTTCTCCCAAACCCTGGAAAACCAGGGGATCAGGTAGTAATCAGTTCCGAAAGCTCTTCCGGCACCTCCCATTAATGCGATCGATGCAAAGAAGATCCACCAGTTATCAAGATAAAGGCCAGTTGATGTCACAAACATCACGATCAGCGCGGCTGAACCTAAAGCAGCAAAGAAAGTAAATGCACCCGCTATCAGCAAGAGGCCGACAATAATTTCTGCCAGTGTGATAAAACCCTGGAAAAACATTTCCCAGCCAAATGAGTGCAGCGCCCAGCCCTGAATCACCCAGGGAACCAGTGAGAAATTACCAAACCGGAGCAGGTCGATTTTGGCGAATATATCAGTACCGGTCGCGACACCATCAAGCATCGTGGTTGCTTCACCAATCCGAAAGTCAATCACCCTCAGATTGACTCGAATCAGATCATCCATGCGAAGTCCGCCGGGTGATGCGGCAGAAACAGCATCCTCAGCCAGCTGGTAATTGCGGGGAAGTCCGATAAATTCAGAAAGCTTCGGGTTGCTCAGCCAGCCGGCGGTCAGCTTTTTCAAACCTTCATAAAGCCAGTATGCACCGGTAAACATGCGAAGCGGCATCAGCCACCAGGCCTGCATTTTTTTCGAGAACTGACTGGCCAGAAAGCCGCGTTTGTGATTATTATTAACAACCTGATCTTTGAGATAACGCGCAGGTCCACGAACCCCCATGATCTCAAACAGGTAATGGGCATTCACCAGATATTTCATCGCAGATGAAAGCCAGGAGGGTAAACGCTTGCCCATGATTTCTGATACCGCGAAGGTGTTGCCGATACAAACCATGACGCCGTGAAATTTAACTTCAACAGGTTCTTTTTCTTCTCCGCGAATCTCCCGGAGTATATTAACAGCCGCACCGCGGCCAGTTTGAAGCGCATTTTCCACCATGGCGGCATAAGGTTGTCCGCTATCATCTGACAGCGCGCCGCAGTCACCGACAGCATAAACAAAGTCATGTTCAGTCTGGCAGTACTCGTTAACCTCAAAGCGGCGCGCTCCGCCGATGCGGGCAATGTCAAGATCAGAAGCACTTTCACTGCAGCCGACACCCGCACACCAGATCATTGTTGCTGTGTGCAGATCACCCACACTCGTTTTAACAAGACCGTCTGCATTCATTTCTTTAATATTTGTTTCAAGCATCACTTCAACATTCAGCTTTTTCGTCAGATATCTATACGCTTTTGCGCTGTTTTTCTGATTTAGATTGGGCAAGACCCGATCAAGCAGATCTAGTAAAATGAGCCTGACTTCTTTTTTGTCAATCTCATGCTGCCTGCACAGTGATTTGAACCACTTCGCAAGCTCTCCCACCATTTCAACACCTGTGAAGCCGGCACCGCCGACAACAAAGGTCAGCAGTTTTTTGCGCTCGTCAGGATCAGTTTCCTGCTGTGCTTTGATAAAGCAGTTTTTAACATGCTCTCTGATTTTAACGGAATCATCAAATGACCAGAGCGGCATCGCATATTCACGCAGTCCTGGAATACCATAGTAGGCAGGTGAGCTGCCGATACCCATGATACAGTAGTCAAAACTGTAAGTGTCCTTACGCCCGACAAGCTCTTTCTCATCCAACCGGAATTCTGTAATCTCATCTGTCATCCAGCGGACATTCGTGTCACGAAAAATTTCTGCCAGCGGTATCCGGACAGTTTCTTTGTCCTGACGGTTGCCAGCAACTTCATGCAGTTCAGTTAACAAGGTATGATATGGATTTTTGTCAATGACACAAATATCCAGGTCATCTCGCTTGCCTTTTCGGTTGAGATACAGTGCGGCCTCGATGCCGGCATAGCCAGCTCCCAGAATTAGGACGCGTTTACTCATGATAGATCTCCTCTCAAATTTAGCTTGCCATAACCAGCTTTATATCATTGACAAAACCGTATAGACAATAGATGCGGTAACCAGAAGCAGGCCAGTGAGCAAATATATTTTAACCGCTGCGGCATTTGAAGCAGTCAGCTCAGGAATATTATCATAATGCTGAGCTGCATTTCTGTATGCTCTGACCATCAGCGGTACAGGCAGGATTCCGATCATAAACAAATAATGTTGGGTTACCAGAGCCGCCAGCACAATCGAGATCACTGCCATAACATATAATACACCATAAAGATTTACAGCGCACTTTTTGCCTAGTCTCACAACCCAGTTCTTTTTCCCGCCGGCCTTATCAGCTTCATAATCGGGAAACTGATTTATCACCAGAACATCAGCAATCAGAAAGCCGATCGGCAGTGATAAAAGAACCGGCAGCAAATCAACAGATCCCGACAGCAGAAAATACATCCCGTTAAGCAGCAGCGGACCAAATACTAGTCCCACTGTCAGTTCGCCCAACCCACGATAAGCCAGTTTAAGAGGCGGCAGGCTATAGGCAGCCGCCAGTCCCATACCAGCCAGCCCGAAATAAAGCAGACGCGTGTCATGAAAAATAACAAGGGCAAGGCCTGTGGCTGCTGCAGCCATGAAGGTTACGGCAGCTATCACTAAAGTATCTGTTAGTGTCAGCATACCATCAACAATCGTTTTTTTCCCGCCTGAAAAGGGTGTGCGATGTTCAGCATCTACTGCTGGATCTACACCGGATTTATAATCAACGTACTCATTGATGGCGTTTTTCCCTATCTCAATCAAGTAGATTGTCAAAAGAGCTGCCAAAAACCATATCAGCCGAAACCCGTCAGGACTGTGATAGATGGCCAGCGCCGCGCCCAGCAGCATTGGAACAGTAGACGCAACCCATATCTTGGGGTCAGCCAGCTGCCAGAAGCCTTTGCATTTTGCTCTTACCTGTATCATGATCGAATCACCTGCTGTTATTCTGCAAACGTATGTACCCGCTTCTACTTTGAATCTCATTATAATGTTTATAATAGACGCAC
>SLHU01000201.1 GCA_007135995.1 Clostridiales bacterium
AACCGGTATACCAGCTCCACCCGGCCTTGCCTGTATAGGCGCCGCCCATCGAAATATCCGCAGCCATTACGTATGGCTCTTTTTCATATTTGCTGACCGAGGACAGCGTCGATGTTGTATGGATCGGGTTGAGCATCGTCAGCAGCTGATACGCCTCATTGCCTTTTTCGACTTTCGCATAGGCCATCGCCAGCCAGATTGCAGCATGCGTATACTGACCGCCGTTTTCTCGTATTCCCGGGAAGTAGCCCTTGATATAGCCGGGGTCATTTTCTGTTTTGTCAAAAGGCGGTGTCAACAGAAGCGAGATGCCGTGTTCTTCATGGACCAGATGACGCCTGGCCGAATCCAGGGCAGTCAGGGCTCGGATACTGCCTGCACCATCAGACAGGACAGACCAGGACTGGCTGATCGAATCTATTCTGCACTCATCACTGGATTTGGAACCGAGCGCCGTGCCGTTATCGAAATAGGCTCTGAGATACCATTCACCGTCCCAGGCATGCCGTTCCAGATTCTTTTGCAGCTCATCAGCCGTATCAATCAGCTGCTGACAGACGGCCTCGTCGGCCTGATCGCGAACATGCGGTATAAAGCGCTGCAGTACATTGTAAAGGAACCAGCCCAGCCAGACACTTTCACCCTTGCCATGGATCCCTACCCGATTCATACCATCATTCCAGTCGCCGCCGCCCATCAGCGGCAGGCCATGCGCACCCATATTGCAGGCCCGGTCAATTGCCCGCAGACAATGCTGATAGACGCTGCCTGTCCTGTCCGATACCTGTGGCTGGATCATCATTTCCGCCTGGTCGTCACGCAATGCGTCACCTGTAATAAACGGAACTTCCAGCTCAAGGATATCTTTGTCACCGGTGTGTTCAATATAGGCAGCGGTGACATATGGCAGCCAGAGCAGATCATCTGTAATGCGTGTGCGCACACCCAGGCCATCCGCAGGATGCCACCAGTGCTGGACGTCACCTTCAACGAACTGGCGGGAACAGCAGGTCAGAATCTGCTGGCGGACTCTGTCTGCATCAACATCAAGCAGTGCCAGCACGTCTTGCAGCTGATCACGATACCCCATTGCGCCTCCGCACTGATAAAACGCTGCTCTGGCCAGCAGCCGGCAGGAAATGACCTGGTACTGCAGCCAGCCGTTTGCCAGTATATCGAGTGCCCGGTCAGGTGTTTTTATTGTCACCTGCCTCAATTTTTTCTCCCAGTTCGCCTTGACCTGTTCAAGCGCATCTTTCGCTCGGGAAATGTCCCGGTATTTGCCAGCCATCTGTTCTGCCTGCTGCATGTTTTCTTCCTGTCCCAGGCCGAACAGCACCTCTTTTGTCTCTCCCGGTTCAAGTTCTACACGTACTTGAATCACACCACACGGATCTAATCCGACACCCGTTACATTTGACAGTTTTTTCTGCGTCAGACCTGACGGATAACGAACTGAACCGCCGACGCCAAAAAATCGCTTGCGATCGCCGGAACAGGAGGTCACCTGTTCACTGCTGAAGATATAAGCCGGGTGATTACGATACCCTTCATTGTAAAGGTTACGGGCAGTCAGCAGCTGCAAGTTTTCTTCCCATGCGGTTTTTATATAAGGAGCGGTCTGGAATTTGACAACACCCAGCACCCATTCAACCGATAACGTCAGAGAAATCTGCCGCGTCTTATTATCCAGATTTGTCACAGACACCAGCCACAATTTTACCGGATCATCGGTTGGTACAAACAGGGTCATTACCTGCTGCAAAGCAAGCTCTGTGTTGCTGAAAACAGAGTAGCCATAGCCGTGACGCACATTGTATTGACCGGGATATCCCGGAATCAGGGCAGCCGGCGAGGTAATGCCGCCACTTGAATCGTCCCTGACGTAGATAGCTTCCGCAACAGGATCAAGCACAGGATCATTGGACCAGGTCGTTAATTTATTTTCGCGGCTGTTGTCGGCCCAGGTATAACCGGCACCCGTTTCTGACACCAGAAAACCAAATGTCTGATTGGCGATGACATTGATCCAGGGCATAGGTGTTTTCTGGCCATTGGCAAGCCGGATCTCGTATTCCGTACCATCCCGGGCAAAACCGCCAATGCCGTTGAAATATTCCAGATCAGCAGTATCCGCGGACTGATCTGTTTCGCGTTCTGATGCAGGCAGATGCTGGCCGGCCGGGAGCAAAATCGCTGTCTCGCTGTACGTAAAATCATCTTTACGAGGCTGAGGCTTTTGCTTTAATTCCTGTCCATATAACCCATTTTTGCCATTGAGAACCAGATGCGCAGTTGCCAGCAGCAGGTCATACTCTTCATCTTGTATGTGATCTTTTTGCAGCATGAACAAGCTTGGCTTATTTTCTTCATAGCTGAATATTTTAAGATTGCCTGTAAGCTCCCTGAGTCTTTGAGCCAGATCCTGTGCATAGCTGGTCGGTTCTTCATTGAGAATAACCAGATCAGCTTTAACCTGACTCACGCGCAGATACTCATATGCCAGCAGGACCTCCTTGATCACCGGCAGCTCATTAAGGCTGGAAACCTGCAGTAAAATAATCGGGTGGTCACCAGAAATGCTGTAACGCCAAAGACCGCTTTGACTTAAGCGCAAACGGCTGATGCTCGCAGCTGAACTACGCGAAGCCAAATCCGGATAATAAAGATAGCTGACCAAGTTTTGAATCGCATTCAACTGTCTGGATGTGATATTCAAGTATTTTAGCTGAAGTTTGCTGCTGGTCATCGCCTGCTTGAAAATATCTTCAGCACTGTAAGGCCGGCTGAGCTCATAGCATAACTTCATTACTTCTTCTCTGCTTGTGCAAAAACCAGTGACGAAGCTTAAACTGGCCTTGCCTCCGGCAGGAATTGTCACTGAAGTACGAAGGCTCATGATGGTGTCTTTAGAAAATCCTGCCTGATTAGACATCAGCGCACCGCCATCGATGACAGCCGGACTTGCCAAAGACCCGCCGCGTCCGATAAAGTTGCGCCGGTCTATTTCGAAATCAACCGCGCCCGTGAGGCGGGTCTCAGGCAGCAGTGCATGCATGATATAGCGGGGCGGGTCCTCCGGCCCTCTTTTCCGTCGGCTGGCGATCAGCATATGCCGGTCGGCTACATGCTCTGTTTCAATAAAAAGCTTGCTGAAGGCCGGATGCAACGTGTCCGCCAGATAATTGTCAGCCACAACCTCCTGATAGCTGGTCAGTTCAATCACAGCCGGCTGCTTGCCGTAATTCGTCAGCGCGACTCGCCTGACTTCAAAATTCTTCAGTGGTGAAATGGTAACACTTGTATAAGTCTGGATCTGGCCGTCCCGTCTGATAAACTCAGCTTTATCATGGCTGAAAATTGCCTTGTATTCATCCGGCGGTGTCTGTACCGGCAAATAACCGGTGCTCCATTTTTGATGCGTGCTGAGATTTCTTATATAAATAAAAGAACCATTTTGGTCGTGTATGGTCTCAGGCTGCCAGCGATTAATCTGGATATCGTCGCAGCGGCTGAAACCCGCCCCGTCAGATGTCAGCATAACCATGTAGTGGTTATTGGATAAAACATGCGCAAGCGGCTGCACCAGATTGGTTTTGCTGCAGATACGGCTCTCAATCAGTTCCTCATCCAAATTGGTCACATCAATATTAATCGTATACCCGCGGCTGGCCAGCGTGACCACTGTACTGGACCTTTTTTCTTCAAGCAGGGCTTCAGCAGCCTTGATGGCTGGCTCACTGTGGAACCGCCGCTGCATGATACTCTTGTTCAGGAAATTATTGACGGCAACCAGGCTCATGCCCTGATGATGAGTCATAAAACATTTGACCAGCGAAAACGGCTGCATTTTAACTGAATCAGGATGATTATAGTCAAGTGCTTCGTAAAATCCAAAATCACCCTCACCGCCTAAAGATCTCAGGCGGTCCAGATTATCTAATGCCCGTTTCGGCAAAACATTGACTGCCATCATAGTCGCATATGGCGCGATCACTTTCGCTGGTTTAAGACTGGCCTGCAGCCGAAGCCTTTGTACGCCGGCCGCGCTGTACTGGTAATTGGAATTCGTATCAAAGCGATAGTACTGCGACTCAGAAATTCCCCAGGGCATATTATG
>SLHU01000329.1 GCA_007135995.1 Clostridiales bacterium
CACCGCTTGGCATCAGGGTGAACAGCGTCAGCCCCGGCTGGATTGACACCATCCCGTGGCAAAAGGATTTTCCTGATCCCGTCAACTGGCCGGACTATGAACATCAGCAGCATCCGGCCGGAAGAATCGGCAAACCGGCAGATGTCGCCGCGGCCTGTTTGTGGCTGTGTTCGGAAGACACCGGCTTTATCACAGGTGAGAACTTGATGGTAGACGGCGGCATGACAAAAAAGATGATCTACGAGGACTAACCGCTGATGCGTTGCAGTTCAACATGTAGCGTATGGCTGTGAAATTTCAAGGTCACACCCTGACCTGTGATCGGATCAGACGAAAATCATCCGGCGGACATGCTTTTGATTGACGCTGAGTGAAAACACCATTAGAATGTATATGATTGCTCGTTTGCTTTTTAATTACTGTCAGTCAAAAAACAGCTGGTTGTGCTTGACCGGGCCGCGTCCTGAAAGGCCTGGCAGCAAGCTGGAAAATGAGCAGATCAGGAAAACCTTTTACAGAACGATCAATAAAAGAGATATAAAGGAGATGAACGTATGCCATTAGTAACAACAAAGGAAATGTTTGAGAAAGCCTATAAGGGCGGCTATGCGATTGGTGCTTTCAATGTGAACAACATGGAGATTATCCAGGGTATTACTGAAGCAGCGAAAGAACTTAATTCGCCGCTGATCCTGCAGGTGTCCTCAGGCGCACGCAAGTATGCCAACCATACTTATCTGACCAAGCTGGTTGAGGCCGCTTTGAAAGAAACCGATCTGCCGATCGCTTTGCATCTGGACCATGGTGATACTTTTGAACTGTGCAAGAGCTGTATTGACGGCGGATTTACTTCGGTTATGATCGACGGTTCACATCATGACTACGAAGATAATGTCAAATTGACCAGCAAAGTCGTTGAGTATGCCCATGCCCGCGGTGTTGTTGTTGAAGCTGAACTTGGCCAGCTGGCCGGTGTTGAAGATGATGTGAATGTTTCTGCAGAAGACGCGTCTTACACCAATCCTGAGCAGGTATACGATTTCGTTACCCGTACGAACTGTGACTCACTGGCGATCGCGATCGGCACAAGCCACGGTGCCTACAAGTTCAAACCGGGAACCGAACCGGAGCTGCGGTTCGATATTCTCGAAGAAATTGAAAAGAAACTGCCTGGTTTCCCAATTGTTTTGCACGGTGCCAGCTCAGTGATTCCAGAATACGTGGAGATGATCAACAAATTCGGCGGAGACATGCCCGACGCCATTGGTGTTCCGGAAGACATGCTGCGTAAAGCTGCCGCCATGGCGGTCTGTAAAATTAATATCGATTCCGATCTGCGTCTGGCTATGACAGCGACAATCCGTAAGTATTTCGCTGAACATCCGGATCATTTCGATCCTCGCCAGTACCTTGCCCCGGCCAGAGCTGCGATCAAAGGGATGGTGGGACATAAGATCGAAAACGTCCTTGGCTGCAAAGGTAAAGCATAAGCAGCTTCATCAGCAGTCGGATTTGTCGCGGTGCGTGCAGGCTAAGCAGGCCTCACATGATTCCCAGACAATTCACTGCACATGATACAGCAGATATGAAAAAGCCCGCTTTCATCAGAAAGCGGGTTTTTTCTTGGTACATTTAAAGACAGAATCCCATTTTCCTGCGGGCTTAAATCTCCGGAATCTCTATTTCAATTTCACGGCCAAGCTCAGCTGAGCGGGCGATGCCGTCCAGTATTGCCTGGTTATAGAGAATCTGGCTGCTTGGTACCGGTGACGGTCCATTACTCAAAATAGCATCAAGGAAAGAACGGATTTTTTTGTCGAATAAGCCGGGTCCCTTATTTTCAATAATCGGAATCACGGTTTCGACTTGTTCGCCGGCTATTTCCTGATACAGTTTCATCGGACCGCCCACCGAGCCGTTCCAGCAATCGGTTGAAGGGATGCGCAAAGACGCTTTTTTACCCATGATGATCGTGTCGCCAGGTGTGTCAAGATGCATGGCCCAGGCAATGCGGAAATCAAGAATAATGCCGCCGTCCAGACGGATGAAGGCTGCGGCGAAATCATCTACATTGAAACGTGACGCGTTTTCAGGCAGTGAATATTCCATGCTCTTGCCGAAAAAATCTGAAGTATAACCACTGACAGTCAGCGGTTTCGGATAACCGATGGCGTTCAGAACCATATCGAGCGAATAACAGCCGATATCACCCAGTGCACCGATGCCGGCTGTTTTCTTTTCAATAAACGTGCTGTTTGGAATGCCGCGCCGGCGGCCGCCACCCGTTTGAATATAATAGACATCACCCAGAGTGCCTGCCTCAACGATCTTTTTGATCATCTGCATATTGGCATCGAAACGGGGCTGGAAGCCAATCGAAAGAATTTTACCGCTTTCTTTCTCGGCTTTCATAATATCTACCGCTTCCTGCAAGGTGACCGTCATCGGTTTTTCAAGCAAGACATGAACGCCTTTTTTCAGCGCGTCAATGGTGCATACCGCATGGGTTGTGTTATACGTGCAGACACTGACGGCGTCGAGTTCTTCTGATGCCAGCATGGCCGTGTGGTCGGGATAACAATGGACATTTTCTACGCCGTACGCTTCAAAAAAAGCCTCGGCCTTGCCCGGTATCAGATCAGCACCGGCAACAATTTCAACATCCGGCATGTTTTTGTAGGACAGTACGTGTGATTCGGCAATCCATCCGGTTCCGATAATGCCGACTTTAAATTTTTTGCCGGTCTGGACGGGCTTGGTTTCTGCTTCGGGCTTCTGAAACTGATTAAGGACCGCATCTGCTGATTGTGCCATGTTTGATTCTCCTTTGAATACAATAGTTTTTAGAGCTGGAGCATGCCGTCACTGACTTGAAGAACGGCGCATGTAATAACCTGATCTTCTGTCGTCAGAAAGATGACGCTTTTCAGCTGGCTTATCTTGTCTTTTACTATTATAGCGCTAAAGGCGAAAGATTGAAGTATTAAAACAGAAAAACAATGATTTTCCTGATATTCAGTATCCAGCTGATCAGCGATTTTTCGCAAACATCAGCCTTGACCATGCGTAAACAGCAGTCTGCACCACGCGTAAACAGCAGTCTTAACTATTAACTATGCAAAAACCTCAGTCTTCCATTATCAGGACAGCGGTTCAACACTGGCCAGATGGCCGTAAACCAGCAGGCGATGCGAAGCAATCCGCACAGGATCACAGGTCACCAGCATTAAACGGGGCTCATCGAGCTGAAGCTGGCGAAGCTGCGCAAGCATTTCTTGCGGTTCAACAATCCTGATTTCATCCACCACATAAACAAAGCGATGGGTTTTGTTGCTTAAGACAACCTCGTGACCTGCTTTTACCTCATCCAGACGGTTGAAATGACGGCCGCGTGTATACATACGGTGGCCCAGCAAAACGGTCAGGCCAGGTTCACCAAAAGCAGCGCTGGGGCTGTAATGGCCAATGGCAACACGAAGATCATGAACTGTGGAGCGCGAAGCAACCGGCATGCTCAGGTCGATCACGTCAATTTCTATTCTGCCAATCGCTTTTACACGCACCGCATCCTGATTGTTATTGTTTTCGTCTGGCTGTGTCGGCTGCGTTTCTTCAGGTGCTGCCTCGGTCTCAGCCGCCTCGGTTGTCTGTGTTGTTTCTGTCACAGGGCTGCTGTCGTTTTCCAGCTGCGCATATTCAAGCTCTTCGCCTTCAACCGCCCAGGCATCTGGATCTATCTCAATAAAACCGTCACCTTCCAGATAAGCATCCTCCAGCTGACTGGTCATACGATCCTGCTGCCAGTTGCTGATGATAGGCGATAAGACCAGATAAAGACCAACAAGCGCAATGACGGCGATGACAATATCAAAAAAGATGGTCATAGGCGTGCGTTTGGGCTTTGCACGATTGCCTCTGGTACGCCTTCTGGCAAACGGATCAATCGTAACCGGATCATCCGGCCTGGCCGACGGCTCATCTGAATCAGTCTGTTTTTTTCTGGCACTCACCAGATGCTGTTCGGTTTCGTCTGTGTCCCCGTCTTCATCGGTTTCAGACCCGCTTCGCTCAGAAAGATGGCTGGCATCGGTGGCATCATTTCGG
>SLHU01000360.1 GCA_007135995.1 Clostridiales bacterium
CCTTCAACTGAAACACCGCGGGCATGACAATACGTTACAACCTGAGCTGTTTTGTCTTTGTTTTCTTCATAAGGCTGACTGGACAAATCGATCATCACGGACGACCAGCCAAGATCTGCGCATTTCAGGACCAGGTCATAATCCGTGCAATGATCCAGATGAATCGCAACAGGCACACGGGCGGATTCTGCCAGGTCACGAACAAAAGTAATCAGTGGTTTCGCGCCAATCGCTTTGACTGTGGAAACAGATGTTTGCAGGATAAGGGGTGAGTTGATTTTTTCAGCTGCCAGTATGACAGCCTGCGTGGTCTGATAGTTGACAACATTAAAAGCGGCTACTGCATAACCTTGAAGGGCTGCAGGTTTTAGCAAATCTGACAGATTAACAATACTCATCTTGAAACCTCCAAAAGAAAAAGAGCAGGGCATCATGAATTCATTTTTAGGTCCGCATCACATTTATTTCAATTTTCGAACTGTGTAACACTGTGTAAACCTTTTCATGGCTATCATATAACACTTTTAATTAATGTAAAAGGCTGGCTGATTTAAGCTCTACAGTAATCCGTGTGCCAATATCCTGACGGCTGAGAAGAGTAACATTTCCACCATGATGGTCAATGATCCATTTCGCGATCGAAAGTCCTAAACCCGTTCCGCCGGTTTTTCGGGCTCTGGATTCATCCGCACGGAAAAATCTGTCAAATACATGCGGCACATCCTCCGGCGGTATGCCGATACCACTGTCTTGAATAACAATCCGTGCATACCCATCAGCTTCATTCACCTTGATTTGGATCTGCTGGCCGGCCGGGGTATATTTAGTGCTGTTATCAATAAAGATGCGCAGCATCTGCTTGATCAGCTGTTTATCACCTTTCGTGTATACACTAGATTCAATCGACCGGATGAAGTGGTGATCGGAGTCAATCATCTCAGTCTCGCGGATCAGGTCTTCGGCCAGATCACTAAGGCTGAACCTTTCTATGACCAGCTGCAGCGTTCGATTATCAGTTCTGGCTAAAAAGAGCAGCTGTTCAACCAGGTCACGCATACTCTGAGTCTCGCTTTTGATCGCCGCAACCGATTCTTCCAGCGCTTTGGGGTCATTTTTCCCCCACCGGTCCAGCAAATTGGCATATCCCTGGATCACCGCGATGGGTGTACGAAGCTCATGTGACGCGTCTGAGACAAACCGAACCTGAGAGCGGTAGGCCTCATTAATCCGATCCAGCATTGAGTTGATTGATTCCGCCAATTCTTTAAGCTCGTTTTGAGTAGAGTCAATCGCAATTTTCTGATCCAGATCACTGATGCTGATCGATTCGATTTTACCCATCAGTGTGCTGAGTGAACCATCATCTTCTGTTCTCGAAACATGCATCGCGGTGAGGCTGGCGGCCTCGTTAATCTGCCGTGCCGACTGTGCCAGTTCCGCGATAGGCCTGAGGTAGCGGCGGATCGCCTTTGAACCGCTGCCTATGCCAGACAACAAGTAGATGCCTTGGACAAGCAGGACAATAAACGACAGGCGAATGATCAGCAGGAGCTGACGGCCTACAGGATAATCGTATGCCAGAAAGTATGCGCTGTCTGAAGACTTGATCCAGACCCTGTAACCAAGACTTTCCGTTTTATCCCAAAAATCGCTGTCTATTTCTTGATTCGCGGCTTGTTCTTGATCCGCGGTCTGGATGAATGTTCTGATTGATCCGGACAACTGATCAGGCCCTATTATGCTTACCAAAAAACCCGGCAGCCGCAGGCCATTTGGCCTGTCTTCCTCTGTTTCGATCATGAAGACATCAGCCGCATCGCTGTCATCGCGGCTGACATCAGCTAAATCCTCCAGATGTGCCGCGGTCCTTATGTCGTTCTGCCAGGTTTCCGCGGCCCACATTTCAGCAGTATAAAATAACGCCGTGGCGATCAGAAACAAAATAAAAAAATCGACCCAGATAAAGCCCGAAAAGAGCCGGAAAAAGTGCCAGGCACTTAGTTTCCGGACCAGCGATTTATCAGTCCCGCGATTATCACTCATCCTTAATCACATACCCCACACCACGAACAGTCCAGATCAGCACCGTACCGTACGCCTGGTCAATTTTGCCGCGTAAGTAACTGATGTAAACATCAACTACATTTGTATCGCCTGAAAAATCATAGCCCCAAACCTTGCTGAGCAGCTTATCTCTGCTCATAACAAAACCTTTATTCTCCAGCAGTACCTGCAGAAGATCAAACTCTTTTTTTGTCAGATCAATACTTTCTCCATCATATGTCACTGTATGGCGCTGCTCAGACAATTTGAGCCGGCCAGCCGTCAGAACGCGGTTTTGTTTTTCCAGATCGTTTTGCGCCTTTTCGGCTGTCTGATCTGTCTGCTCATATCTGCGCAGCGCGTTTCGCATGCGCGCCAGCAGTTCTTCTATTTCAAAAGGCTTCGTCATATAATCCGCTGCGCCGCTGTCAAGGCCGGTCACCTTGTCCATGACGGTGTCTCTGGCAGTAAGCAAAATAACAGGGACTGAGGTCTGCCTGCGCATTCGCCGCAGAACCTCCATCCCGTTTAATCCCGGCAGCATGATGTCGAGAATCACAATATCAAAGTCCTGGCTGACCGCGCGTTCAAGGCCTATGCGCCCGTCATACACTTTTTCTACCTGATAGCCTTCATACAGTAATTCCAATTCAATGAATCGGGCCATCTTTTCTTCGTCTTCAATCAGCAGAACTCTTTTGTTCATTATTTTTTGTTACTCCCTGCTACATCCTTTTTTATACTATCGGCAGCTTCAGCAGCTGAATCCATTACATTGTTAACTTCCGCGCGGCCTAGATCAGGACCTTGAAAACTATAGCGGCAGTTGAAGAAAAGACCAATAACGAGCAGCGGCAGGACTACCCAGAACGCTAATATTAACAGTACAACCAGAATGGTAACCGGAACAGATATGATCTGGCTGCCGTTGCGCGTTACCTCAAAGGTGTTGGTATTACCCTTGACCAGAACCATACCGCACCAGCGGACAAACCTGCCCAGCAGACTTGAAAAGCTTTCGCCGGTTGTCTGACTGCCTTCATCTTTCTCATCGCCGGGCTTTTTTTGCTCTGACCGGGCTTGCTGCTGACCGTAACTAAATTGGCCCTCATTAGGCGGTGACTGCACCTTGCCTTGCTGCTCAAGATAAATCATCGCATCCAGAATATCGCCTCCGCATGCTTCCAGCGCGTTTTTTGCTTCACCGTAGGTGACATTTGCTTTTTCCCTTAGTTTTTCAACCTGTTCGATCGTGACCATTTTGATATCCTCCGCTTTCAATTATTTTACCATTTGATGTTTTCATCATACAGTCATTGTCTTGGAGGATTCTTGGAAATTGATTAGAAATTGATTAGAAAACCGAAAATAATATTCAATCAGTGAATTGGCTGGCAGGGTATCCAATCATCCTGCATAATCTGTCCGTCCTTGTCGGGAACAGTGAATCCGGTTGTGGCCGCCTTTCATATTTTATTAATCCAGCTATTGTGTCATCATCCTCTTAAAAACACTGGTTTATTGTAATTAAAAGCCTAATTGTACTGGTAAATGGTTATTTTTTCATTATATCAAGCATTGATCGGTGAAATAAAATTTGTTTCAGTCTTATCTCGTTACATAAGCGTAATAGTTGTTTAAAGCAAAATTCAACTAAGATATAATGAGGTCATTGAGTCGCAGGGTTACACAGACTGAAGAATTATATGAACTGATCAAGCATTTCGCGCTTTAAAACGAAGTTAGTATAATCTGAAATTATGATTAAATCAAGATCAATGCATTATAAAAGGAGATCGCTTAATGACAACTTCAAACGTATCATCTGCCGAAAGAACGATATCTATCGCCCAGCCGCTGCCGCGAGTCAGCCCGGAGTCTGGCGGTCTTCGAAGCGAGGCGGTTCTGGCTTTTATCGACAGGCTGATCAACGAAAACCTCAACCCGCATGCGCTGATGATCCTGAAAGATGGCAAGGTGCTGTCAGAAGCTTATTTTGAGCCCTATGGACCAAAAGAGCCCCAGACCGTCTATTCACTGAGTAAAGCCTTTACGTC
>SLHU01000413.1 GCA_007135995.1 Clostridiales bacterium
ACATAATTATTTGTCTTCACACCATGCGTCTCTTGCGTTCGGCCTGAAAAGATTGATGCCCGATTGGGTGCGCAGACAGGATGCACTGCATATGCTCTTGTAAACCTGATACCCTTTTGCGCCAGTTTATCCAGTGCAGGCGTTGACTGAACCTGGCTGCCATAACAATTAATGAACCTGGCTCCAAGCTGATCGGCCATAATAAAAATGATATTCGGTAAACGCGCCATCTTGTCTGTCTCCTTTATCATGTTTCTGCATGCAAGGTAAGCGTCGGTTCAGTCAGCAAACCTGAAGGTACAAGCATATAATGTGTCGTGAAATGTTTACCGCCAACAGTAAAATTGGCAGGGCCATATGCATCAGTAATTACAGGAATCTGATGCAAGGGTCCAAACGTGTTTCTCCTGGTCAAATGCACTTTAAGGCTGATGTGGTCAGGACAGCTGACCACATTGGACAGGATAGACTGATACGGCGGCCAGGCGATCATTTTCTCGTGTTTGTCTGCGTTCATCTCATAGGCAGCTGTCACACAGGCACCGCCAAAAGACCCTGTTTCTATGCCAGCTGCCAGAGATGCGGCATTCTTTTTTCTGATGGCGTGCTTTAAGATCTCAGATGTCTGCAGCTGATACGTCACGCAGCCTGAGTAAAAAGGCAGTCCTTGTGTTGTCAGGTCACCTGCTTCAATCCGCTCAGGTAATTTGTCTAAAATCTTGCGTGTGCCATCAAGCCAGACACCAAAAGATCCCAGCAGATACATTGCCTCAAGGTTTACTGACTCATTAAACTGGGCATGCAGTTCAATCGTGTTCGTCCCTGTTTGAAAAAAATGGGCTGGCAGGCGATGTACGTGAAAGCAGATATCGACCCATCGCCGGGTTGGATCATCATATTCAGACAAAATAACCTGCCTGCCATTGATAAACACATCAAAATCATGCGGTTTTTCCATGACAAACAGCAAGTCATCAAACAACGTCTTCATCTCAAACTGATAACGCAGTGATACTTGTCCAACAGGTGTTTTGTGTTTTTTTGAGGCTTCATACCAGGGCTGAAGCATGATGCCCGAACGATGTGGCAGATTATAGTAATCCCGGATTTTCATGTCAATCTGAAGGATTTCATCTTCCTGGCACCAGTCACCATCATCCATTTTATACTGCGCAACATCAAGTACACATATATTTTGCTCGTCCAGCATATATTGATACGGCCCATCCAGCTTATACGAATCCAGCTCAAGATAACGTTTTCTCATTGGCAGATGATCCGGTTCGCTGCAGACAACCAGAACGCTCGATTCGCCGGCAGCAAAAGATTTCTCAATGACATGTGCATCCTTATGTCTGGACAGCAGATGTCGCTCCCCTGTAAAACAGTCCCATTCTTCTACGGTACCCGGATAATCTATACTGATTTTAAGATGATTGACTGCCCGGTCACGATCCATATTCAACATAAATATCAGTAAATCAGATCCATCCATTCTTACTTGTATCCAGATGGACGCCGCATCTTCAGCTTGTTTGCCGCTCAGACTTACTCTTTTGCCGGAAAATTCAAAGCAAGCAGTTGTAATTGCCTGTTTTTCAAAACGAACCTGTTCCGGTCTGTTATCAGCCTGGTGCATGTGCCGGCGCATCTGCTGTTGATCAATCGCCGCTCCTTTTCTGTTCAGCTGTTTGACGCAACTATCATCTGCTTTTTCTGCTGGATTTTGATGCGCATCATCGGCCGATTCTTTGTGATTGGCAGGGACTGCCTGGTCAGATACGCCGTCGACCGATCCTTTGTGATTGCCAGGAGATGCCTGGTCAGATGCGCCGTCGACCGATCCTGTTTTAATAAACAGGGCTGCCTGGTCAGACTTGATCGCGTCTACATATTCCGGTGTTTGTCCGGCAAAGATCACTTTGCCGCCATGGCTGCTAAACAACTTCAGCAACGTGAGTGTAGAAGAGCGAATCGTCAGCAGATTGGCGACGATCACCTGATCATACTGTGCCTCACCTACCACCAGCTGACTCTTCCCGTTATTCTGGCTGTTCACACTGCCTAAACGAGAAAGCATTTCCTCATCACCATAATCAAAATCAATATGGCTGCTCATCAGCCAGTAAAAGAGATCCTTCAGCTGTTTTTCCATTGTTTTTATATGCGCATCTTTTGCTTCCAGGCCATCACACCATCCTGGATGCACCTGACACAAAACACTTTCAATCGGATACACAACAAGTGTATGACAAACTGGTTTACCTCTTGTCATCAAAACGTTGAATCTCGAAAAATAATCTTCAACAGCATGATACTGATCCCACCAGGCTGACTGTTCAAGGATGCTGGCAGGATAATCACGCTTGGCCTCCCCTTCCATTGTGTACCACGATAAATGAGGACAACGCAGATTAATGCCCAGCAGAGCCTGCCAGTCACCTACGTTCTTATGTCCTTTGAAGCTGAACTGCCAGCCTGTACAGCCGTACAGCTCCGACAACAGCCACTTTTTCCCGGTCTGGCGAGAGACTGAACTCAGTTGTTTGACCAGCCAGTAATGATCATTCCATTCTGTAAGCACATCAACGCCCGGGCAGGTCATGTGTTCATAGTATCGCATCACTGATCCGGCAACCGCCGCCTGTCCGGTCAGTGTATCCTCCTGCAGCACATGGCCGGTCAGTGACATGTTATGTGCCTGGCACCAGTCTTGTATGGGTTTAAAATAATGATTGATAAAAAGTGTTTGCAGCAGTTCAGTGAAATGCCACTTAACTTGTGACACGCGTTCCCGCTGCCAGAACAAAAACAGTTCCGGTAATTTAGATTCCAGATGATAGCCATATCGATCTAAAAAGTGCTCGGGCATTTTGGAGGTCCACGGTACTGACCATTCCGGATGTATTCCTGTATCATCGCCAGATGAACCAAATGATGACATGAGTTGACCCCGATGCGGTTCATCTGTAAAAATGCCCTGAATCGTTTTGCCGATACGTTCACCGCAGTGCATTGCATATTTCTGATGTGTCAGCTCAATGAAGCAATCTGTTGCTTCACGATTCATCGTGTCAACATACGTGTTGCCGTTATAAAAGGAGCTTTCACGCATTTTTACAATCCTGAAGATCATCACTTCATCCAGACTTGATGGAGACTGATCATGGATATCTCTTTCAGCAGGCTGATCAGGATGGCTTTCAGCCTGATTATCTGCTGTCTGCCTGTGAATTTCCCGGTAATCCAGAAGATCCAATCCGTCTCTTGAGCAAATAAAGGCCTTATATATGTCAGCTGACCAGGTGAACTCAGACTGACTGACAATTTCCAGATTCAGATAAGACATTCGAAACGCCTGATGTTCAGTGACTTTGCCGCCAGCGGTTCCACTTGGCCAGCGGTCTTCGTCATATAACCAGGCTTCCATTCCCAGCTTTGACGCTTCATCGGTACAGGTATTAATCAGGTCAAACCACTCGTCACCCAGATATTCAGTTACCAGACCTGTTCTGCTGTGCATGAAGCTGCCGCCAAAACCCATCTGTTTCAGCGTTCGCAGCTGGCGGATCAGCTCTTCTTTTTCCAGCCTGCCATTCCATGACCAGAACGGTTTTCCGCGGTATGCCGCCGTTGGCTGTCTGAATAATTGATATCTTTGATCATCTACCATCTTACTGACCTTTCACCCTTCTTCAATCATCGATGCAAAAATAATTGCGTGAAAATTAAATTAAATTTTGGTAATGGTACCGTTTCCTTCAGGCAGTGTCACCGTATCCTTTTGATAGTGTCACCGTTTACTTTTCGATAGTATCACCGTATCATTCCGATAGTGTCACCGTTTATTTTCGATAGTATCACCATATCACTCAGACTCAGTTCACTAAAGGCCTTCGCCCGTACAGATCAATCCATGGAAAAGAGCCGCATACCCTATCTCGTCATAAATGCATCAGAAACACGCGCCAAAAGCTGGCTGACACCATTCCGGCAGGTCAATTTCAGCGTTAATTCAAAAATTATACCTGCATTAATTCAACTATCATACCCGCCATACAGATCATCAAAACATCCGGATTGCGTTATGTTTTAATCG
>SLHU01000111.1 GCA_007135995.1 Clostridiales bacterium
AGGGTATTGTCCGCAGTTTAACTGATTTCGGCGCTTTTGTCGATATCGGCGGCGTCGACGGTCTCGTTCATGTGTCTGAACTATCATGGAAGCGGATTCGCCATCCATCTGATGTTGTCAGCATTAATGACGAAATCGAAGTGTTTGTCAAAGATTATGACTCGGAACGCAAGCGTATTTCACTTGGATACAAGAAACTGGAAGATGATCCGTATCATGATGTAGAAAGCCGGTTCCCGGTTGGCTCCATTGTCCGCGGTATTGTTGTCCGAATGTTCCCCTTTGGTGCTTTTGTTGAAATTGCACCTGGTGTGGATGCGCTTTGCCATATATCTCAGATCGCGAATGTCCGGCTATCTAAACCGAATGATGTTTTATCAGAAGGTATGGAAGTTGATGCCCGCGTCCTTGAGGTCAGCAATGAGTCACGCCGTATCAGCATCAGCATCAAGGAAGTTGAGCCGATCAATCCTGAAGGGTATGAAGAAGATCAATCATCTGATTCAAATCGCGGATCAGGATTTGACAATCAGTCTGAACTAGATCAGTTCTGATCAATCCAGGCTGTTTGACCTGCACGATTCAATAAAGTAAGAAAGACCGCTTCATCTGATGGAGTGGTCTTTTTTTTGGTCAAATACCCGCCGATTCTAAAATACAGGGTTCTGAAGCATAAAATACATGGCTTTGAAGACTGAATGAAACGACGCGGATGGGCCTTAACACAATCCGGGAGATGCAAGAAGCATCGTATCGCCAGCATTCTATAGTATAATAGTGAGAAGAAGCAATCAGTCTCGAAGAAGCAATCAGTCTGAATAGAAAGTGATGACAAAGCAGCATGCGATACAAATTGATGATAGTTGAAGATGAACCGCTGGTCAGAGAAGCAATTGTCAAAAGTATCAATTTTGAGGCGATCGGATTTGAGCTGGTTGCCGTTTGTGAAGACGGGCAGGAAGCGCTTGAAGCTTATGAACAGGTTCTGCCTGATCTGGTTGTGACCGATATTTGCATGCCGTATGTCAGCGGACTGGAACTGGCTGGCAAAATAGCTGAAGCTGATCGCGAAACGCTGATTATGATTCTGACAGGCTATGATGACTTTGAGTATGCCAGAACAGCAATCAGTTATAAAGTTGAAAAATATATACTCAAGCCAGTTACTTCAGCAGAATTCAAATCCATTCTGTCAGAAGCGAAAACGACGCTTGATGATAAGAAAGCAAGACGCGAGCAAATCATGAACGCTCAGCGCATGCTTCATATCCATGCGCCGCTGGCCCGTGACCAGATGCTGGGCCGGCTGCTTCACGGCCTTGAACTGACACAGTCAAATCTTGATGAAGCCAGAGCACTGCGCTTTGACCTGGATATGCCTGCCTATCAGGTGAATCTGGTTCAGCCTGACCAGCCCGAAAATGCAGTCAGCAAGCTGAATGTGAATCATTCGCTTCTGCAGTATATGATCTTTAACATTGTACATGAGCTGGCTGAAAATGATGAGCAGACGCAGGTTTTCTCATTGCCTGACGGCCGTACGGCCATCCTGGCTGCCGGTGACGCAGCGCGGAAACTAGAGCAAAAGCAGCTTCATTTCTGCCGGCAGATAACTGACACAGTCAGCCGGGTGCTTCATATTGATGTTGTGGCCGGGATGGGGAAAATTGTCTCATCGGCTGCCAAGATAAATGATGCCTATCGCGGCGCTGAGGATGCGCTTGAATACAGGTTTATATTCCCCGGTACACCGCTGATCACCCAGGACATTCTCAGCTGCGAACGAGAACCGCTTGATAATCCGCTCAATATTGAAGAAGCACTGCTGGGCTTTGTAAAATCACAGCAGCTCAGCCGGGCAGAAAAATGCGTGCAGGATTATGTTGTTTCAGTTCGTCAGACATCGCATTCCAGGTCAGAAATGCTTTTTGCTGCCCAGCGCCTGGCTGAACGCTTAAAGCTGATGGTCAGTGAGATGGGTCAATCGTTGCCCGCAGCTGAACTGCCGCCGCAGCCGGATGATTATGACTTTATGATCAGGCTCAAGACATGGCTGGTGAGTATCTGCCGTACTTCTGTGAAAAAACTGGCACAAAGCCGGCAGACCCCAACACAAAAACTGGCAGTACAGGCACAGCAATATATAAAGGAGCATTATGCCGATCATGAATTATCACTGATGCAGCTATGTCAGCACCTGTCGGTCAGCATGAGTTATTTCAGCACTTTTTTCAAGGAGGAGACTGGCAAAACATTTGTTGAATATCTGACTGACCTGCGGATCGAGCAGGCAAAAAACCTGCTGGCTCAATCTGATCTGATGCTCTACCATATAGCTGAGGAAGTTGGTTATGAGCATCCTGCGTATTTCACAGCGACTTTTAAAAAACTGACCGGACTGCAGCCAAAAGAATACCGCAAGCAGTTCAGGCAGGAACAAACCAGCTGATCAAGGAGACATATGGGTAAAAAGCGCTACAGTCATTTCAGAGACAGCATCTTTTATACATCGCTGATCATGCTGTTTGGTCTGCTGATCGCACTAGTGCCGCTCTTTTATACGTTATCAGCGAACTTGCTGAGGCGCAGTGCAGAAGACTATACGGAACAGCTGCTGCTTCAGGTCAATAACAGCATTAACTACTATGTTACCGAAATGATTGATATCTCGGACTATCTTAGCCGCAGCCAGGATATGATTGCGTTTTTGAACGATGAAGAACCGCTGGCGGCAGAACGCGTTCATGAACAGCTGGCCACAATTGACGGCATTCGTCCTGATCTGGTTCATTTGCTGGTCTTTCGGGGTGACGGCCAGTTCATCAGCGGGAGGAAAGACACGAAGCTGAACCCGAACTGGGACTATCGCCGCACGAGCTGGTACAATAAAACACTGGAAGCGCAGGGCCGTCCGGTGATGTCCTCCTCCAGGGTGGAAAACCTGATTGAAGGTGAATATCCCTGGGTTGTTTCGCTCAGCCGTTCGATCTACGTGGATGGTGTCCGGAAGGGTATGCTGCTGATTAATCTGAATTATCAGCAGATTTCAGATATTTGCAACAGCTTGTCGTATGATGATCAGGGTTTTGTATATATCATTGGTTCCGATAACAGGCTGGTATACCATCCGCAGCAGCAGTTGGTATACAGCGGGATAAAAAGTGAGCGGCTTGATCTGAACGCCGGAGCAGCAGGACCTGTTTCTGATGTTACGGATGGTCTGATTTATACAAGTCTGCTTTCTGAAGACTCAGGCTGGACCCTTGTCAGTGTCTTTGATACAAGCCAGCTGGTCGCGATCAGCCCGCTTCATACATCGCTTTATATCGGGATTACACTTTTCTTCGCTATTCTCGCTTTCCTGATGTCATACATTGCGTCAAAAAAACTGACCGATCCGATTTTGAGTTTGAAACGGTCCATGAAGCGGTTTGAACAAGGTGACCTGAACGCGAAAGCGACACTGACTGTCCATAATGAAATATCAGAGCTGGGCGACCAGTTCAATGTTATGACCGACCGGATCAAACAGATGTATCAGCAGACCATAGAAATAGAAAAACAGAAAAGGCTGAGCGAGCTTCAGTCTCTGCAGGCACAGATACGTCCGCATTTTTTATATAATACGCTTGAATCGATCATATGGATGGCTGAACTGGACCAGAGGCAAAATGTGATTGAAATGACATCCTCCTTGTCAAAACTGCTCAGGGCCAGTGTGAATCGCGCCGGCAGCCTGGTGAGCCTTGAAACTGAGATTGACTATGTCAGGCATTATATAAAAATCCAGAAAATGCGTTATCAGGATAAACTGGAATCTCTTATAGAGGTCAGTCCGGCATTGATGCAGGCAAAGGTGCTGGGCCTCATTATTCAGCCGCTGGTTGAAAACGCGATTTACCATGGCATTAAACCGCTGAAAACACAAGGCGTGATCAGAATTACGGCCTATGAGTCCACCTTATCTGAACACCCAGCTTCAGGCAGTAAAGGCGCGCGTTTGCCATCTTTTGATTCAGAAAAGAATGACAGATGCCTGGTTATTGAGATAAGTGATAATGGAGTTGGCTTCAGCTC
>SLHU01000430.1 GCA_007135995.1 Clostridiales bacterium
TACAGCTCCCTCAGATCAGGGATAATCTTTGTTGCGATCACGCCGCTTGCTCCTGTAATCAGCACTTTTCTTTTTGACATGTTGACTCCTCCTCGCATATTCAGGCGAAAGTGACTCGTTGAGATACGGTTTGTCTTCCGGGTGCCTGGACATCTTGCCGTACCAGGCTGCGTAAAAATCAGTTTTTCATCGGCGACCGCATTGCACCACATCCTTATTATGACGCTTGCCGGGCATAACATCAATGCACGAGCGCGGCAAAAGCATCTTTCAGGTGCCAGGTGCCGTTTTGAGTGATACAATGATCAAACATGATATGAGTCACGGGAAATGGGGACTGTTAGCATGAACGGCGTTGTGGATCTTTTTAGTCAGTTTTTCAAAATCATCGAGGATGAGGAAAATAAAATGCATACTGCAAACCTGATGGTCGTCGGCAAAACCGGTGTTGGCAAAAGCACCTTGATCAACAGCGTCTTCAGGGAAAATCTCGCGGATACAGGAATTGGCACACCGGTAACCCAGCATCTTCAGCGAATCACAAAGCCCGGAATCCCATTGGCCATCTATGATACAAAAGGCCTCGAACTGGACCCGGCGATTCAAGCTGAGATCAAAAAAGAAATTCTGGGAGAAATCGACCGGCTGATCAAGCTAAATGAAAAAGACAACCTGATCCACATGATCTGGTTTTGCATCAACAGTCTTTCCAGACGAATTGAAGATTTCGAAGTGGAGTGGATCCGATCATTTTCTGAGAAAATACCGGTGATCGTTGTTTTGACGCAATCTGTCGGCAAGGATTACAAGTCATTGGAGAAATACATTAAAGAACTCAATTTACCGGTCAAAAATGTCAGGTCTGTACTGGCCCATGACATTGAGATTGCTGACGATTATACATTGCCGGCATTTGGGCTGAAAGAACTGGTCGACTTGACCTTCGACTGTCTCCCGGAAGCCGCCCACGCAGCCTTCATCAACGCCCAGAAAGTCAATATTGAGCGAAAGCTCGACGCGGCCAACAGGGCTGTCATTCCATTTGTGACGGCTGCGTTTGCAGCAGGATTCAACCCGCTTCCTTTTGCGGATGCGGCCCTGCTCGTGCCCGCACAATTGGCGATGTTAGCCCGGTTGACGGTCATCTTTGGCATCCCGATCAATAAGGCACTGCTGACCGGTACGATCTCCGGGGTGCTGGGTACCGGAGGCGCAACACTGATCGGCAGAACGATTGTTGCCAATATTATCAAGTTCATCCCTGGCATCGGCACAGCGGTAGGAGGCACCATCAGCGGGACCACTGCAGCCGTAATCACAACCGCTCTTGGCTATTCTTATAACCAGGTGATGGTTGCCATGGCCAAAAAGATCTTTTCAGGCAAGGTTGTCACAGAAAAAGAGATGATTGAACTCATGAAAAGAACATATAGCGAGCAGATGAAAAAAGGGAAAGACTTGCTGAAATGAAGGCCGTTTTGATTGTTGGCTGATCATTTCCTGTTTGTATTTTCGTTTTTCTTTGTCCTTTTTTAGCTTGCTGCGGTTAATGATTCACAGACAGTTATAAGAATACTGCTGAAGATCATGGTATAATGAGGCCACATTTAAACGGCCTGCCGAAGCATCAGCTGAAAAAGGAGGACGTATGGCAGTGAGCAAAGAAAAGCAGAAAGCCGGCAAGATTCTCGAAGAAATGGAATTAATCGATCGTTCTGAGGCCATCCGCAGCGGCCTTTCCACTAAAGAAGCACATACACCCACCCCGCCTTTTTGGCTTTCGCTCATCCCGATTGCCGTCACCGCACTTGTATTGGGATACTCGGTTTTCGTTTTGGATGCCGAACCGCATTTTTCTTTGTTCCTCGGCGGCGTCACCGCCGGGCTTTGCGCCTATTGGAACGGGACTTCCTGGGTCTTGATCAAAGAAGGATTTCGCAAAGCCATCGACCGTACCATCCCGTCTTTAATCATCCTGCTGATCATCGGCATGCTCATCGCGGTGTGGATTGTCAGCGGCATCGTACCGGCGCTGATGTATATCAGCCTGGAGCTGGTGGTCGCCCGCTGGTTCTTGCCGCTGATCCTGATCGCCTGCAGTGTCATGGCTTTGATCACGGGAAGTTCCTGGTCGACGCTGGGCACGATCGGGGTCGCGGCCATCGGAGCCGGGGAAGCCATGGGCATCCCGGCAGCGATGACAGCGGGCGCGGTGGTTTCCGGTTCTTTTTTCGGTGACAAAATATCACCCATGTCGGATTCGACCAATTTAACCCCGTCCGTCCTGGGTGTCAATCTTTTTGATCATATCAAGCATATGCTTTACACGACCGTGCCCAGCCTGGCAATTACACTCGTTTTTTTCACAGTCCTCGGCTTTTTCGTTTCACGAAACGGACAGGCTGCGGATGTGTCACGCTACACCGATTATATACAGGCACAATTCGTGTTGAGCCCCTGGCTGATCATCCCGCCCATCGGCGTCATCGCCCTTATCTTAAAAAAGATCCCGGCCATCCCCAGCCTGATTGCCGGGGTCGTTCTGGGGAGCATCCTATACCTGACGGTGCAGGGTGGAAGCATGCAAAACCTGTCGGATGTCGTTTATCATGGCGTGGCCATGGAAACAGGGCAAAGTGAGCTCGACGGACTTTTCACGCGCGGCGGCCTTGAAAGCATGTATAGTGTGGTCATTCTCGCTTTTGTCTCACTTGCTTTCGGCGGCATCATGAATTATACGGGGATGCTGCACAGCATCGTCCTCAAGCTGGTCATTTTGCTCAAGTACGCAGGCAGCCTGACGGCGACGGTCATTGTGACATCTGTTCTGATCAATATCCTCGCGGCCAATCAGTATCTGGCAGTTATCTTGCCCGGACAGATGTATGAAGAATGCTACCGCAATCACCGCCTCAAACTCAAAAACCTGACGCGGACGCTTGAAGCGGGGGGGACACTGACCGCACCGCTCATCCCCTGGAACAGCAGCGGGGTGTTTGTTTTCATTTCACTGGGGGTACCAGCCGCGCAGTATGCGCCGTATGCCGTGCTGTGCTGGCTGACAGCGGTCATCGCGATCCTCTATGGCTTTTTCGGCATCACCATGGAGAAGACCGAACGGCCGGACGCGGAACCGGAGGATCAGCAGTAAACTGTGTTTCACTTTCTTAATATCGTTCATCTGCAGATCATGCAGCAGTGAAAGCATGGCGATATCAGGCACAACTTGATTGTCATGCTGTCTTTGCCTGATTAAGCATGCCGGGCAAAGATAGGGCTTTAGTAAGTTCAGGTGCCTGTGTTATCATAGAGCTATTCGTATGATTCACTGAACGTCAAAATCATGAAAAAATGATCGTGAAAAAGTGGACGTGGTGAGCCTTTCAGCAAGATTTTGTATTTGCGTAGTATTTACCAAATATGGCGTCAATCTTCTTGATTCAGCCGTAGGCAACTTAGGCGGCCGATTCAATGATAGGGATCGATCTGAATAAAATAAAATAAGGAATTGAGGTAACAAAAAATGGAAAAAGTCAAGGTAGCGTTTGTTGGTTGCGGTGGCATCTGCAGTTTTCATCTGAATCATCTGATTCATTTTGATGACGTTGAATTCGTCGGGTTCAATGATATCCGGTTGGAACGGGCAGAAGAGAAGGCGGCTTTTGTCGGGGGCGCAGCTGTCTTTGAAGACTATACGACTATGCTGGACGAGACCAGGCCGGATGTTTTATACATTTGTGTACCGCCTGACCAGCATGGATCCATCGAGATGGAAGCAATCCGGCGCGGCATTCACTTTCTGGTTGAAAAACCGATGGCGCTGTCTCTGGAAACAGCATATGCCATTCGCGATGCTGCAGATAAAGCCGGACTGATTACCGCTGTCGGCTTCCAGGATCGTTACCTGGATATTATCGATAAGACGAAAGCGTTTTTGTCCGGCCGTCAGGTAGGTCTGGTTGATGGCTCATGGCTTGGAGGCATTCCCGGTGTATACTGGTGGCCAGCATATGAAACAAGCGGCGGCCAGATTGTTGAGCAGAATATTCATCTGTTTGATATGCTGCGCTA
>SLHU01000392.1 GCA_007135995.1 Clostridiales bacterium
ATAGCGACAAACGGCCAGGCTGCGTATTATGATTATCAGACCAAGTATTTTTCAACCGATGGTGCTGATGTGATTCTTCCTGCCAGTTTGCCGCCGGATCTGGAAAAAACTGTTCTTGAAACAGCTTGCAGCGCTTATCAGGCCATGGGCTGTTCGGGGCTGTCCCGCATCGACTTTTTTCTGGACAAAGAAACAGACGTTTTATACCTTAACGAAATTAACACACTGCCCGGGTTCACACCGATCAGCGTCTATCCCAAAGCATTTGAAAGGGCCGGAAAACCCTTGTCAAAGCTTGTCAGTCAGCTTTGCCAGCTGGCTGTCAGTGAACACCAGGATCGTAAAAGACAGGAGTCATTTGAATGAACGATACAAGCGCGCCGATCGGTGTTTTTGACTCAGGACTGGGCGGGCTGACCGTTCTTAAAGAAATCATCACGCTGATGCCGGCAGAGCACACGGTTTATTTCGGTGACACCGGACGGACGCCCTACGGCAGCAAATCACCGGAAACAATCATCAAATATGCACTGCAGATTGCCCGGTTCCTGCAGTCACAGCATATAAAAATGCTGGTTATTGCCTGTAATACGGCCAGTGCCAGGGCTTATAAGGCCGTTTGTGATCTGATGAAAATACCGGTTGTTGAAGTGATTACACCAGGTGCGCAGGCTGCTGTACAAGGTACAATCAACCGAAAAATCGGTGTGATCGGCACCCGGGCAACCATTGAGAGCGACGTATATGTCAATGCCATCAGGCACTTTGCCGGTCCGGATATGCAGATCATTCAGCAGGCATGCCCGCTGTTTGTCAGTCTGGCAGAAGAAGGCTGGTGGCATCATGCAGTGACGCGCAGCATCGCCGATGTTTATCTGCAGGCGCTGAAACAGGCACAGGTCGATACACTTGTTCTTGGCTGTACGCATTATCCGCTGCTGAAAGACGTCATTGCACAAAGCGCTGGATCTGATGTAACCTTAGTAGACGCGGCGCATCGTGTGTCTGAACGTGTTCTTGATGTCCTGAAGACCCATCGCCTGATGAATCAGTCGGATGTACAAGGACACCATGTTTTCTATACCAGTGACAGCATTGAGTACTTTCAGAAGCTTGGCAGTTTGTTTATGGACCGGACGATCGATACGGTTGAGCGCATCGATATTGAACAGTATTAGCTTTTGTGTTTGTCTGGTATGATTAAATAGGGAACGTAAAACTGATTATTTGGCAAATCTGTTTATTGGAATGAGAGGCTTTTATACTATGAAATCCAATGTGATGTTAAAAATCGAAGGACGCCAGTGGAGTGATGAGGAACAGCCTCAGGCAATCCGGCTGATGACTGAAGGACAGTTTTTTCGCCGTGAAGACACCTGGTTCGTAGTATATGACGAAAGCCCGGCCACCGGTATGGAAGGCACAAAAACAACGATGGCTGTCACGGATGACGGTTCTGTTATAATGACAAGAGAAGGAAGTCATGAAATGAGCCTTAATTTTCTTGCGGGCAAGAGGCACATCACCCGCATGGAAACACCATATGGTGATCTGGATGTTGAGGTTTATACAAGTCTGGTTAAATCGAAGCTGAATAAACAAGGTGGTTATATCCAGCTTGGATACACGATCGATCTGAATAAGCGGGAAAGACTCAATACCCGACTGAACGTTGAAATTAAGCTGATTGGTTAGCATATTTGCTGTTTTACAGGTTTTTTACTGATCAGGTGTTGACAGTCGGGTCATTCTGATAGATAATATTGTTCGCGTCTGTGGAGGTGTATTATGAAAATCAGAACACAATCCATTTCGCGCGTGGAAGGTGCATTTCTGGAAATTGACCTGGAAATCAGCCAGGAGATGCTGCCGATCGCCTTTGAAGGTTATGTTTTTACAGATCAGCTGACTTTGAAGGGGAAGCTGGTGAACGAAGGTAAACACCTGTTCCGGCTTGGTGCCACGCTGCATGCACAAATTGAAGGTGCATGCGCACGCTGTCTGAAACCCGTGCAGACTGACCTTAACATTGAAATAAACGAAAGTTTTGTGCCTTCCGGGCATGAGAATCATGAGCGAGTCAGTCAGCAGATGGAAGACGCGCAGGCTCCTGAAGAATCGATGTATGTATACCAGGACCATATCATTGATCTTGAACAGGCCATCAGAGATAATATTGTCCTGTCACTGCCGCAGCGGCTTGTATGCAGCAGCCAATGTAAGGGCCTTTGCCCGAAGTGCGGACAGAACTTGAATCAAAAACAATGCGATTGTTCGGTTGACAGCCCTGATGAAACGGGTCAATCACCGTTCGATCGTTTGAAGGAACTGCTGTAGGGCGTAAGCTTTGCGCATAACATGGAGGTGTAGAGGAATGGCAAATCCAAAACGCAAATGGTCGAAAGCGCGGTCAGCCCGTGCCCGTTCGAACTGGAAACTGAGTGTACCGGGTCTGGTAGAGTGTCCGCAGTGTCATACAAAAAAGATGCCGCATAAGGTCTGCAAGACCTGCGGGTTTTATAATGGCAAGGCGGTTGTACAGTCCGAAAAGCAAGATTAAACAATCGGATTAACCGCGACAGTATACGGCACGGATTGTTTAGCAGCGGGGATGCAAGATCAGACTCGCTGCTTTTTGCTGATTGAAAAGAAAGGAGGCAGAGCGTGATGAATCGTGAATTTGACACACTAAAAGGTCAGGGACATGAAATTGTTCATGTTGACGACAAGAGTATCGCAGTGGATCTGGGACTGAAACCCGGTGATCGCGTTCTGTCACTGAACGGCAAGACGATCGCTGATATATTTGATTTTCATTTCTGGCAGCTGAATGAACAGCTCACGCTTACGGTATTGACCGCTGAAGGCCAGTTGATTGAGTTTGACATTGAAAAAGATGCAGATGAAGGCCTGGGGCTTTCTTTTGCAGATGATATGCTGGGAGATTGCCGTACCTGTCACAATAATTGTGTATTTTGTTTTATTGACCAGCTGCCTGAGGGCATGCGCGATTCACTGTATGTCAAGGATGATGATCTTCGCATGTCCTTTCTGAACGGTAATTATGTGACTTTAACGAACATGTCTGACGAGGAACTGGACAGACTGATTGAATATCGCCTGTCGCCAATGAACATATCAGTCCACACAACCGATCCGGACCTGCGCCGCCTGATGATGCGCCATAAAAAGGCAGGCAGTATTATGCAGCGTCTGCAGCAGATTGCAAAAGCCGGTCTGGTGATCAATGCTCAGATCGTCCTTTGTCCCGGTTTGAATGATGGGACTGCTCTTGAAAAGACCTTATCAGATCTGGTTTCATTAGGCTCCTCCCTGGGCAGTGCAGCGGTTGTGCCGGTTGGATTGACACGCTTTCGCAAACAAAACAAGCTCTATCCATTAACCCCGGTTCATCGGCAGTCTGCCCTTGAAACTCTGGCAATCATAGAAAAATGGCAGTCAAGACTGCTGGCAGCAAGCGGCAGCCGAAAAGTTTTCGCAGCCGATGAACTATATTTAATTGCTGACAAACCTTTGCCATCTATGGAGGCCTACGAGGATTTTCCGCAGCTTGAAAACGGCATTGGCATGGCTGCGCAAACTTTGCACCAGATTAAAAAAGACCTTGATTTTTTAGACACACAACAGCTGGATTCTGCTGACAAAGATAAAGCGAAACAGCCGGTTGTGCTAGTGACCGGCACATCGTTTGCGCCTCTGCTGCATGAACTGGCAGAACGGATGCAAAAGCAGCTGAAGCTGCCGGTGATCGTAAAGGCCGTCAAAAACGACCTGTTAGGCCATACCATCACAGTAAGCGGCTTGCTGGCAGGTTGTGATATTATCAGCCAGACAGCTGATTTATTATCGAAGCTGCAAAACGAGACGGATGAGAATGTCAGCTTGATTTTACCGTCAAATCTGCTGAGGGCCGGCACAAAAACCTTGCTTGATGACCTGGCGGTCAGCGATATCAGCCGGAGGCTGAAGGTGCCTGTTGAAATTTGCGAGGCAGATGGCAGCGGACTGGTTGACAGCATCTGCCGTCTGGCCGGCAGATGCCCCGG
>SLHU01000426.1 GCA_007135995.1 Clostridiales bacterium
CTAAGCGATAGCAGTTCTGCTTTTACTGCTGAAGGAAAATCTCTATGAGAAGAAAAGTATTCTAGATATTGGGGGATTCCTCCACAAACACCATACCCGTAAAGTTTATCCTGCCATTGCCAATGATCAAAGAATTTAATACTTTCCCAATATGGCAATGGTTGAATTTTCATCTGCGCTGTGCGCCTTCCGTATAATGGACTCTGGTAACCAAGCACTTGATTTTCCATAAAGCTCATTGATGAGCCGCAAAGGATTAAAAATAATTCAGTATCTTTCCATTCGTGATCAATTGCCTTTTGCAAAACTGAAGATACTGAAGGATCAGCCTGGGCGATATAGGGATATT
Organism: Clostridiales bacterium; assembly: GCA_007135995.1. Taxonomy (GTDB): domain Bacteria; phylum Bacillota; class Clostridia; order Saccharofermentanales; family UBA5734; genus SLHU01. The sequence goes on from SLHU01000426.1 coordinate 350, forward strand.
CGTCAATAACCATAATCATCCGTTTCTTACTTGCTTTTTGTGCTATGTAGCTGAATGCATCCTGCCAGCTTTGAAATTTATGAATAAATTCTGATCCTTCAGAGGGCAATTGTTTTAATATATCTCGAGAGAATGATTCTAATTGCATATCTCTAGTTTGTTGAATCCCCACATGAAAAATTGTATTTTTATCTCTGCAAAATTCTTGTATCAATCGGGTTTTTCCTACGCGACGTCTACCATAGATAACAAACATCTGAAAACCAGATGCATGGTATTTTTTTTGTAGTTCATCAAGCTCTCTTTGTCGACCTATAAACATAACAAACCTCTTTATAGCATCATACTTCGTCAAATCGTTATGCGACAATTATATGACCTTTAAAAAAACATGTCAATATTATCGCAACACGATACGTCGAAACATAATACGATAAAAATGGATTCGCACCTCATATACACTGAAATTTCCTGCACAGGATTTATCACAGCTCATTCCTTTGGCCAGAAAAAACGTACTAATCGCGCACTAAAGATTTTTTGAGACACCAAAATAATAAAAAATATGAGACGAAATCTTGCTTTTGACGCTTGGGTTCTGGTGGGGCAGATGACTGAGTGGGGGTGAGGGTCGTTTGTCTAAACTGTCTTGACACACACTGCGGATCGCAGTACACTTATACCATAGTGTGCCCGGGCACGGGAATAGCGCTTGAGTTTGATGGCATGTGTCATTTTGCAGGTGACAGCTGCGGGTCCGGCATCTGTGATGATTTTTATAATGATTTTAAAATTGTCAAATCAGCCGGAAAGAAAATGCGTTTTTATATGGAAAGTAAACAGGCATGTAAAACAAACAAAAATGAATGAAGTCAGCTCATCCGAAGCGGCTGTGTGCATGGTGCCGATCTTAAAAAACATTGCCAAACAGGGTGTTGAGCCCCTTGCTCTAGATAGGGTGCGTTTCAGGCCGAACAGCGAATATTAAGCAATATCAGGTGAGTTCATGAGTGTATCAATCAGGGAAATAGCGAAAATGGCAGGTGTCTCACGCGGCACTGTTGACCGCGCCTTAAATGACCGTCCCGGCATTAACCCCGAACTGAAAGCCAGGATTCTTAATATAGCCCGTGATGTCGATTACCGTTCTAATAAGGCGGGTCGCATGCTGGGTCTGCGAAAAAAACCGCTTTGCTTTGGCATCCAGATGCCCTCTCAGGGAAATGATTTTTTTATAGATGTACGCAGGGGGATCAGCGCAGCAATGCAGGAACTGGCGGACTTTGGCCTGTCATCTAAGATCTTGACAATGAAAGGCTTTTCGGTTGAAAAACAGCTGAGCCAGATCAGGCAGCTGCTGGATGAGGGCATTCACGGATTGATTTTTGTACCGATTGATCATCCGAAAATTACCGCACTGCTCGATGAGCTGCAGGAAAAACAAATTCCGGTGATAACCTTTAATAATGATATTGAACATGGCTGCCGCCTCAGTTACGTGGGTAATGATTATATCGCAAGCGGGCAGATTGCGGCAGGATTAATCGGGCTGCTGTCAGCCGGAAGTCCCTTAAAGACACTGATTATGACCGGTTCTGTTCAGGTGCTGGGCCATAACCAGCGTATTTCAGGTTTTCATGATGTAATAAAAAGTGATTACCCGCAGGTTGATATTGTCGATGTCCTGGAATGTCAGGATGATGATCAGGTTGCCCGGGAGCGAATCAGCCGCGCACTTGAACAGCGGCCGGATGTGCAGGCCTTGTATATCACTGCCGGCGGTGTTGCCGGTGCCTGCGAAGCGATTCGCGTCAGGGGCTGTGCCGGAAAAATTAAAGTGGTCTCATTTGATCTGACCGACAGAACAAAAGCGTTTTTGAAAGAAGGTCTGATAACCGCAACCATTGAACAAGAGCCCTATCAGCAAGGATACCGGCCTGTCAAGCTGCTGTTCGATTATTTTCTGGACGGTACAAAACCCCCTCAGCGATGTTTGACCCATAATCGTATTTTGATCAGGGAACATGTCATGAATCTGGACACAATCGGAGCCGACGTTCCGAAAGAACAATAATAAAGACGCAGAGATGCAATAATGGAGGTAATGACCATGAAACAATTCTACCCGGAGATTCCCAAAATTACATTTGAAGGCAGCAAAACAGAAAATCCGCTTGCGTTTCGCTACTATAACGCCGATGAGATAGTTGCTGGCAAAACTATGCGGGAACACTTGCGTTTCGCCATGTCTTACTGGCATACCATGGTGGCGGAAAACACTGATATGTTTGGTGTAGGTACTGTCAGCAAAAACTACGGCGCTGATGAACCCATGCAGCAGGCTAAAAACAAAGCATATGCCGCGTTTGAGCTGATGGACAAACTGGACATTGATTATTACTGTTTTCATGACCGTGATGTGGCACCGGAAGGCGCAACGTTAGCGGAATCGAATCAGCGGCTTGATGAAATTACTGATCTGATGCTTGAGCTGCAGACAAAGTACAACAAGAAAGTGCTGTGGGGAACGGCTAATTTATTCAGCAACCCGCGCTATCGCCATGGTGCCGGCACAGCTTGCAGCGCGGATGTGTTTGCTTTCGCAGCGGCTCAGATCAAAAAAGCGATAGAGCTGACGGTTAAGCTTGGCGGTGAAGGCTATGTATTCTGGGGCGGCCGTGAAGGGTATGAAACGCTGCTCAATACCGATATGAAGCTTGAACGGCAAAATCTGGCTAAACTGATGCGGATGGCTGTTGACTATGCCCGCAGCATCGGTTTTACCGGTGATTTCTATGTTGAGCCAAAACCAAAAGAGCCAACCAAACATCAGTATGATTATGACGCTGCGACTGTCATCAGTTTCTTGCAGGAGTTTGGCCTGGACAAAGACTTCAAGCTGAATATCGAAGCCAATCACGCGACGCTGGCCGGGCACACGTTCCAGCATGAACTGCGTCTGGCGCGTGAAACCGGCTTTTTCGGATCGGTTGACGCGAATCAGGGTGACCTGCTGCTTGGCTGGGATACAGACCAGTTCCCGACTGATGTATATGACGCAACCTGGTGTATGTATGAGATTCTCAAAGTTGGCGGTTTCACGAAAGGCGGCCTTAACTTTGATGCCAAAACCCGCCGTGCTTCCAGCACCTTCGAGGATATCTTCATCAGTTATATCGCTGGTATGGACACGTTCGCGCTGGGTCTTAAACTGGCTGATAAAATTATCTCTGACGGACGTCTTGACCAGTTTGTGAAAGAACGTTATGCCAGCTATAATGAAGGCATCGGCAAGAAAATCCGTGACGGCGAGGTCAGCCTGGCTGAGCTTGAGCAGTACGCGCTTGCAAAGGGCGAAGTAGAAACCGGCACCGGCCGTCAGGAATACCTGGAGGCGATGATCAACAGCCTGATGTTCGGTTGATGGATCAGCAAGGATACACCCGGTAATGGCCTTACATCATGAACCGCGGCAGTCGGTACAGATCGGTCAGAAAAACCATTCTGGCTGGCATACCGAGACTGCCGCGGTGGTCATTGGACAGCCAGCTGCCGGACGAACTTGAATATAATGACAGACATCAGCCATCAGGCTGAGGCGAAAGGGGCTTCACATGCAAAAAAAATGTTTAATCGGAATTGATGTGGGAACGTCCGGTGTAAAGGTGCTTGCGCTGGCGTCAGATGGCGCGATCATCCGTTCAGCC
>SLHU01000263.1 GCA_007135995.1 Clostridiales bacterium
CTTTGTTTGGCCTGGTGCCTGGCACCTTTGTTTTGGCCTGGTGCATGGCACCCTTGTTTTGCATGATGCCTGGCACCAAAACATTTGGCACCAAAAGCTAAACATCTTTCGTGTTATACTTATTTAAACTGATCTGCTGATTACCTGAAAGAAGGGAAACATAATTATGAAAAAGATAGCAGTAACCGGATCCAGCGGGAAGCTGGGACACTTTGTTGTCCATGATTTACTTGAACATGGGTGTGAAGTCACCTGCATTGACCAGACTGCCAGCGAAATGCTGCCTGTATCCACACGGATGACGCATCTTGACCAGCTGGGTGAGGTATACGATGTTCTGGCCGGACATGATGCGGTGCTCCATCTTGCAGCCATTCCCGGTGCTTTCATTTACTCAAACGATTTCACGTTCCATAATAATGTTCAGTCAACGTACAATGTCTTTGAGGCTGCCGCCGGGCTGGGGATCAAAAAAGTAGTTTTCGCCTCGAGTGAATGTGCTTATGGCATCGGTTTTGCCAAAGATCTGCATGCACCTGACTATCTGCCGCTCGATGAAGATCATCCCCTGCGGCCGGAAGATTGTTATGGTCTTGGCAAACTCATCACTGAAGAAATCGCCCTCGCTTTCTGGCGACGCAGTCAGGTCTCAAGCTTCGCGCTTCGCTTTGGATTTATTCATCTGCCAGACGAAATTGATGCATTTCCGCAAAAAAATCAGGATTCGCAATACCGTCTGCGCAATCTCTGGAATTACATAGATGTCCGCGACGCAGCTGCCGCCTGTCGTTTGTCGCTGGAAGCAAGTCTGAACGGCGTGCAGCCGCTCAATATTGTTGCCGATGACACAGGCATGCAGATTGAAAGCCAGCAGCTGATCAGGGAAACTTTTCCGCAGATACTAGATATTCGCGGCGACTTAAGCGGTTATCGCGCTTTGATCAGCAACCAGAAAGCAAAAGACAGCCTCGGCTGGCAGCCAAGACCCTGTCCTTTCCGCTGATCATACTGACGCATGAAAAAGACCTGGTATCAGACGATGCTTCTTATCCGACCTTTCAACGTGAGGTGATGTATCAAGGATGTGCTTATAATCATCCACAAGCCCGGGCGTCAATTCTTGCACCAGATGGTATTCAACGCTTGGCCGGCGCAAGCTCTTTTCTAAAAAATATACACCGTTCGGTTTCGATAAAGCCAAGTTTGAGGTGAAAATGATAGCTGTCTGTGTTGTCAAGCAAGCAATCGCTAAGAAATTCACGGCATCCATTATGGCGCGCCCAATCCTCGCACATGGTGACAAATGTGCTTGCGACGCCTAACAGACGATATCTTTTTCTAACATAGACTGCTTCCAGGTATCCTGCGGTTTCATCAAACTCTTTGCCGTTAACATATTCGCTCCTGAGCGCAACATGAGAAACGCCTATTGGCATTTCATTATCATATGCAAGAAAAAACGCTTGCTTTTCGTCAGCTAGAAGCGCTTTGTTTTCGGCAAGCAGTGGTTCATAAGGATGGTCTTCGTAAAGTTCACAAAGCAGTTCGGTGAGGGTTTCAACATCGTCTCTTTCGGCTTTACGGTAAAGGAACGGACACGTCTTATCGCAAGTATTCATATCGTTAACGCCTTTCTCATATCATCAACTATATTATGTTCTATAACCCTGATTCTTCCAGTTTTTTCATACAACCGACAGGTCCGGTTAATCATTCATCTCGTCCGCCGAGCAGACGAGGATAGCCTTGCAGACTAATTCTCAAAGCATTCACAAATATACGATTATCATACATGATTTTTCGCTAATCTTCTTTAAAAATACTGTCCTTGAGCGGTTCTTTTTTCTAGTCGAGTTTTCTTGAGTTATTTCTCCTGTCTTCTGCAGCCTGTATTTTTTGCACATGAATACGCGTGATTATTTTTCTTGACTTTAATTAGGTACCTAATTATAATTGACTTAGATTAGTTAGGTACCTAATGGTTTCTCATTTAGTGCAAGACCATTATGAATCAGGACGTTTACAGTTTCAACCAGTCTAGTTAAGACAGTTATGACTGGGCTATAAAAGAATTATACGAGGATAATCAAATGAAACCAGATATCCATCAAAATCAAAACAGCGCTGATGAGTTCGATATTGTTGAAGTGATCATGCGCCTGGCCCGTACAATTAAACGTACCAATCATGAATATCATCACAAACACAATAACCATTTCCACAAGTCACACCACGGACATTCCGGCAGTCATCACAGCCGCGGCGGTCTGGGTGATAACAGACTGCTGACAGTCATCATGCAAAACAACCGTGCCAGCTCCCGAGAACTCGCGGAGATCATTGATGTACGGCCTTCTTCGCTCACAGAAATGCTCAACAGACTGGAAGCGAAAAAATTCATACGAAGATTTCGTGACGAGCAGGATTCACGCATTATCCATGTTGAGTTAACTGATGAGGGAATTTCCCATATGAATGAAGCATCGGATAACAATCGCCGGCTGCATGAACAGATCAGCGGATGCTTGAATAATGATGAGCAAAAAACATTCATGGCGTATTGTCAGCGTCTGATGGACACGCTCAAAGAAGGAGCTGAAGATTAATGGCCGGAGGATATGGCGGCGGCAGAAACAGATTTCTTTCTGAGGAAGAAAAAAAGAATAAACCACACATCTCATATGCATTGATCAAAAGAATTCTCAGCTATATGCTTCCCTATCGTCTACAGCTTTCGCTGGTTCTGATTGCTATACTTGCATCAGCTCTTTTTGGTATCCTGCCGGCGATTCTAACTGGCAGAATCATTGATGAAGGGCTGATTGGTCAGGACTTTTCCAAACTGGTGACCCTGGTCATGATCTCTTTTTGTGTCTTGATCATTGCCAATCTGATCGGGATTATCGAAACTTATTTAAACACGTGGGTTGCTCAGCAAATCGTTTTTGATATGCGAAATAAGATGTATGCTCATCTGCAGAACATGTCTCAGCGCTTCTATTCTACAGTCAAACAAGGTGAAGTCATCACGCGTATGACCAGTGATATTGATGGTGTGCAAAACGTCATTTCCGGTACAATGACGAGTGCGCTAAGAAACATTGCCATTTTAAGCACATCGCTGTTTGCCATGTTCCACAAAAACTGGCTGCTGGCGTTAATTGGCATCATCATTGTGCCGCTTTTCACAATTCCAACAAAAAAAGTCGGCAAAAGGCGCTGGACGCTGGCCCGTCAATCACAGGAGAAGAATGATGAGATCAATCAGACACTAAATGAAACGCTTAGTGTCAGCGGACAGATGCTCGTCAAGCTTTTTACCAATGAGACATATGAATACAGCAAGTACGAGAAATCTAATAGAGAAATGACGCGGCTCAATATTAAAGAAAGAATGGCCGGCCGATGGTTCTGGATGGCCATGAGCACATTTACAAGCATGGGACCGATGCTCATATATTTTGTCGGCGGTCTTCTGATGATCAATTACCAAGTGACAAATCTGACTGTCGGCGATATTACGGTCATGGTTGCTCTGCTGGCAAGAGTCTATATGCCTGTGAACGCGCTGTTCAGCATTCAGGTTGATGTCATCCGCTCCATGGCTTTATTCACGCGCCTGTTCAGCTATTTCGATATGCCGGCTGAAGTTGTTAACAAAACAGATTCGGTCATACCCGAAAAGATCAAAGGTCACCTGTCTTTTGAGAATGTCTGTTTCAGCTATGATCATGAAAAGCAGGTTCTCAACAATTTGTCTTACTCCATTTCAGCCGGCAAATCGATTGCCATCGTCGGACCTTCCGGCGCAGGGAAATCAACCATGATCAGCTTGATTCCAAGGTTTTATGACGTATCAGCCGGCAGGATACTTCTGGACGGCACTGATTTGCGTGATATTGATATCCAGACGTTACGCAAGAACATCGGTATTGTCACGCAGGATACGTATCTGTTTAACGGTACAATCAGGGAAAACCTGCTGTATGCTGATCACGGCGCTTCTGACAAGAATATCGAACGGGCCTGCCGGCTTGCCAATATTCATGAC
>SLHU01000250.1 GCA_007135995.1 Clostridiales bacterium
GTTTTTATTTTGGTAATAAATATTATATTAAAAATCATCTCCATATTTGCAATGTTCACAGATAATTTGCATTTACAGGGGATCATAACAGCTTGCTGAGGTCACCGCCATGATTACGCTAAGAAGCCGCAATTATATCAACCGGAGTGAAGGGATTAATGTTCACAGACGCGATCACTTCAATAAAATCGCTTTGCATCAGCACGACTTTATTGAGCTGGTTTATATTGCCGGCGGCTCATCAACAAGCTGGATCAATCAGCAGGAATATTTGCTTGAACGCGGCGACCTTGTTCTGCTGAATATCGGCGACATCCACCGCTTCACACCGCGTGACAGCATCAGTTTCATTAATATGCTGATCCATCCGGGTTTTCTTGACAGACGGATGCCGGATGAAAACAGTCCGGTTGATCTGCTAAAGCTGCCTGCTTTTCGTGCGTTTGAGGCCAGAGTGTTGAAAATCCCGCCTTTCATTCGTGTTCCCACCAGTGATCTTCTCAATATCGAATCACTGATGGGATCGATTATACATGAGTATAACGCAAAATCAATTGGTTATTTAACGGTTTTGAAAGGGCATCTGCATATTCTGATTACACAGCTGCTGAGAATTGTTGAGATGGAGCAGCAAAGACCGTCCGGCAGCAGAAACCATCTGCGTGACACTTTTCCGGTTGTTATTGATTATATTGACCGCAATTATCAAAATAAAATCACGCTGAGTGAACTGGCAAGCAACAGTTTTTTTAATCCTTCCTATTTCGGGCAGGTCTTTAAAACCAGTTTTGGCATGACCCCTATGGAATATGTTAATAAGAAGCGCATTCATGAAGCGGCGAGAATTCTTATAGAACACGATGCAACAGCTGAACAAGTGTGTTTTATGGTTGGTTTTAAAGATAGGAAGCAATTCTACAAGCTTTTCAAGCAGTATAAAGGGTTGACACCCGGCCAGTTTCGAAAAAGCAAGCCCGTAAAGCGCTTATCTGAGTCAGCGACCCCACCTAGTGAACCCACCTAGTACAATATAGTTGTGGCCAGTAAAGGCCGCCAGGCATCAAAAAGCTGACTCATCAAAAACGCAGCATCACAGCCCTGCTGCCGTGAAACACAGTGAGCAGCCAAGAACTGCCAGCATGCACATGCTATTTTCTGACCCAGATCTCCTGATCAGAAAACGAATAGTAGTGGCGGTAGTGTTCATGAATATAAGCCATCAGGAGCGGCAGTTTTTCCTGATTTGTGAAGCCGTCAATCGCGTTAGCCCAGTGGTGATTGTGATATAAAATATACTTGACGTTCTTGTTTTCCAGATCTTCTATCATCTCTTCCTGATAAAAATAGGGCATGGCGAACCAGACAACCGGGAAGCGGGTCGGGCTGGGTTTTTCAACGAAATAATACCACATCGCCTCAGAAGTCAGGGTCATGAAATACGCATCGTCATCAAGATTCTGGCGGAGAAAATGAATCGCCGATTTGTAGTTGTCTGGAATCAGTTCCTGGTCGCTGGTCTGTAAAGGAAATTTTTCAGAGATTGTCTGGTGGTTAAGATTCGAAAAGCCCTGCCAGACAAGAAACAGGCCCAGGAGGCCAATCAGGACCCAGTGCGTTGTCTTACTTTTCTCAAGACCAATGATAACAGGTGCCAGATAATACTTAAGCAGCACACTCAGGGTAAGCAGATACACTGGCAGCAGGCTGTAGGAGACATGCTCCCAGTCGGAGCGCCCGAGAGCGCTGCGAAAGAAAAACACAGACAAGAGCAGCAAGGCAAGCTCTGGCAGATACTTTCGCGTCAAAGAGACAATCGCAAAGACAGGCTGGTTCCCGCTCAGGTGCATTTCCTGCAAAATCTTATACATCATCCAGAAAACATTCAAGGCGATCAAAACAACCGCGAAGAGAAATTTCAAGTCATAAATCGGAAAGACAAAACCATCCATCAGCTCTTTGTATTTTGGCATGGTCAGGATGGCAAAATCAACAAAGGACACAAAAGCGCCGCGGATGATGATCCCGAAAAATATGATGCCGCCGGCGATACCCGACAGTGCCGCGATCAAATATTGCCTGACCAGGCTTTTACTTATTTTTCTGACCGTCAGATAGACCGGGATAAAAAGAATCAGGTAGGCTGCCGTGATATAAAAAGCCCGGTCAATGGAATAGGCAAAAGTCGCAAGCGGCAGGAACGAGAAAATGAAAACAGTTGCTGAAAAGCGTGTTTTGTGTAAATTTTGTTCATCGCGCTGCAAATGCTGGTGCAAAAACAGAATCGTCAGCAAAAAAAGCAGTGTGGTGATATCTCTTGGCGGCACAGTAATCGGGATAAAAAGCACCTGGTTTATATCAACAAAGCCCTTGATCAGCAGCGAGAAGACAACACTGATTGTGATCAGTGAAGGCAGCGGCCGGTACCGGAAATTTTTGAGCACAAACAAGGTGATCAGCAAAATCACCGTCACAGCGACCATTGACTCCAGCGTCCGCACAGCGCCGATCGACTGGCCAAACAGCCGGAAGGCGATGACAGACCGCAGCGGATCCTGAATGGTTCCATGGACGAAAATATAATCCTGATATGGGATCAGGCCTTCCATGTACGAAATAGCGAAGCCCATGCTTTCACCCTCGTGAAACGTGTCCAGCGCACCATGTGAATGGTAGGTAGGAAGACCCAGTGCGTAGACCAGCGTGTAAGCAAGAAACAGTCCCGGGTAAAGTATTTTCTGCCAGAAAGGCAGACGCAGTGTTTCCAGCGGCGCGGCAGGCCTTTGCGCAAAGTAGAAGCGGTTGCTGCCGCGGATATTCAGGATATACATCACAATCAGCGGGATGAGCGGTAAAAGCAGAAAAACGCCATAGCGCAGGAACTCACTGGCAGGATTATATTCCATGACAGTCAGGTTGCCGGTAACTCCCCAGGGGTTGCTGAAGGGCAGCTCGATGCTGTTCCAGGCTATCAGGCCAGCAAAAAGCGACAGAGAAATTATGTACATAAAAGGTGTGTATTTTTTCAGTCTTTTTTTACTTGGACTCATGGTACGCCTCCTCAGTGTTCACTGACCAGATTCTGTCTTTCGACATGCATCCGCTGATGATCTGATCAACCGCGACCATAGCTGTCAGCATAGAATGATCCGCGTTATTGTATCGGTGCATGCCGTTGCGGCCAATCAGAAACAGGTTTTGCAGCTGGCTGGTAAAATCGCGGATAACATGAAAGGAGCTGTAAGTGCCAAAATAAGCCGGATAGGCCTTCGGCATACGAATCACCAATGAGTCAAGCACATCCTTCTTATCAGCCAATCCTATTTTCACGAGTTCCGAAACCGCAAAATCAGTAAAGTCCTGGTCCGTCATCTCCCAGAGTTCATCGCCTTCATTGCAAAAATATTCCAGCCCAAGAAAAACGGTGTGGGGATCTTTCACCATATAAGGACTCCAATTGTTAAAAATCTGGACACGACCCAGGCTGACATCTTTTTCCTGAATATAGATCCAGTTGTCCGAAATCAAATCAGGGGGGGCCTTCTTCTTTCTGACATTTTTCTCACTGCTATGCAGCTTCAGCTGTCTGAGCAACAGTCCGGCGGTCATAAAATCGCGATATACCAGACCTTTTGCGGTCTGTCTGACAGGCTTTGGCACCTGCATGCCCATACTTTTGATCAGATCGCTCACCGGCATACTGGAAAAGTAATAATCAGCATGAAAGCTGCTGTCCTGACCAGTCCGTTTGTTTCTGACCGTCACACCGGTCACCTGATCCTGTTTCCAGTGCAGCGCGGTCACCTGGTGGTTCATGAAAATTTCACCGCCTTTTTCACGAATCAGCCGGGCAGTTTCTTCCCACATCTGACCAGGTCCCAGCTTCGGATAGAGAAATCTCTCAATCAGACTGGTCTCTGTTTCCTTTTGTTCAACTGATCGTGACGTGCGAAAACTGTGTCTCAGTGCGTGAATCAGTGTTTTGCCGACAGACAGTCCTTTAATCCGCTGTGCACCCCATTCTGAAGGGATCTGGCTGCAGGGAACACCCCA
>SLHU01000273.1 GCA_007135995.1 Clostridiales bacterium
ATAAAAAAGAAAGCTTTGAGATGTTTGAAGCGATGAACGCAGCCATTCAGGAAGACGCGATCCGCCTGATCATGCGGGCCAGATTCAATACACAGGCCGCGCTCCAAAGAAAAAGTGTTGCCCGTGATATCACCGAAGGGCATGGCAAAGACCTGGATGAGAGCCGCCAGCAGGTGGCTGAGATCAGCCGTCAGGCACGAAGGCAGGCCGGGGGCCGTGATCAGGCTCAGCAGCAGGCACCTAAAGAACCAGTAAAACGCGATGCAGACAAGGTTGGACGAAATGATCCGTGCCCCTGCGGCAGCGGGAAAAAATTCAAAAACTGCCATGGGCAGAATGTGTAAAGCCAGAATCACCGTGACAAGGAGGCCGATATGATTCACACGTCAGATGAGATGGGAAAAATTACAGCAGCTTGTGAAGCTATGAAACAACATATCAAAGAAAAGCCCGTGCTTATGATTGTGCTTGGTTCCGGACTGGGTCAGCTGGCAGACACCGTCAGTGACGCAATCTCAGTGCCATACAGTGAGATTTCTGGTTTCCCGGATGTGACTGTACCGGGGCATGTTGGCCGGCTGGTGTTCGGTCGCTGGGAACAATTGCCGGTCGTGGTGATGCAGGGTCGTTTTCATTATTATGAAGGCCATCAAATGGCAGATGTTGTACGTCCGATTCGTGTGATGCGCCGGCTCGGCGTGGAGCGCCTGCTGCTGACAAACGCGGCCGGCGGACTGGATGAAGACATGAAACCCGGTCAGCTGATGCTCATTTCAGATCATCTGGGCTTTAATTGTGAACCGCCTCTGCGCGGTGAGAATCTCGACACATTTGGACCTCGATTCGCGGACCAGAGCCAGGTCTATGACCGTGACTGGCGAAACCAGGCCAAACAATGCGCTGAAAAAAACGGCATTCCTGTCCGCGAGGGCATTTACTGCTACAGCAAGGGCCCGCAGTTTGAAACACCAGCCGAGATCAGGGCCCTGCGTGTGCTGGGCGCGAACGCTGTCGGCATGTCAACCGTGCCGGAAGCCATCGTCGCGTCACACGCTGGCATGAAAGTAATGGGTATATCGTGTATCACAAACATGGCTGCAGGCATATTGGACCAGCCGCTCAGCCATGACGAAGTGATGGAAGTAGGGGCCCAGGCAGCAGACAGGACCATCGCGCTGCTGTCGTCCATTGTCAACGCGCTTCACTAAGAAAGGAGGCTGCAGGGAACTGAAGGGTTGCAAAGCAATTTCTTCTTTGGTTTAAAGACATGTTTTCCCTGCAAAATATGATGAATCAAAAAGATATAAAAAACAGGCAATACGTGGTGAAAGACATCAGCCTCGCACCGTCCGGACATAAAAAAATTGCCTGGGCGTACAGGCATATGCCGGTTTTGCAGCGTATCGCGGCCGATATGAAACGCGAGCAGCCGCTGAAAGGCTTAAAGATAGCGATCAGTGTTCATGTTGAGGCAAAAACTGCCTGCCTGGCAAAAACGCTGGCAGCCGGGGGTGCTGATGTAGCCCTGACCGGCTGTAATCCGCTTTCGACGCAAGACGATGTGGCAGCGGCGCTGGCAGCAGACGGCATGCATGTTTACTGTGTTCATGGTGCTGATCCTGACACCTACTGGCAGCATTTGCGTGACGCTTTATCATTTGGACCTGATCTGATTATTGATGACGGGGGTGACTTCGCGCAGATCATTCACACCGAGATGCCGCATCTGGCACAGACAATGATCGGCGGCTGTGAAGAAACAACCACAGGTGTGCACCGGCTGAAAATCCTGGCTGATTCCGGCAGGCTGCTGTTTCCGGTGATCGCTGTTAATGACGCACGCTGCAAACACTTGTTTGATAACCGGTTTGGAACGGGACAGTCTGTCTGGACCGCTATTATGACCCTGACAAATCTGCTTGTTGCCGGCAAAACAGTAGTGGTTGCAGGATTTGGCATGTGCGGCAAAGGTGTGGCGCTTCGTGCCAAAGGTCTGGGCGCACGTGTGATTGTGACTGAGATTGATCCGGTGAAAGCGTGTGAAGCGCTCATGGAAGGCTATGACGTCATGACCATGACAGATGCGGCCTCACTGGGCGATCTGTTTGTGACGGTTACAGGCTGCTGTGATGTTATTGATCAGCGGCATTTCCCATTTTTAAAAGATGGTGCGATTGTTTGTAATGCCGGACATTTTGATATTGAAATAAACCTGACACAGCTTAAGGCGCTGGCGGAAAAAGTTGAGCCGGTCAGGGAAGGGATTACTGCGTACATTATGCCTGATGGCAGACGCGTGCATGTGCTTGCCGAAGGCCGACTGGTTAATCTGGCCGGCGGCGACGGTCACCCGGCGGAAATTATGGATATGAGCTTTGCGCTGCAGGCTTTGAGCACCCTGTATATGGCCAGGGAAGGGCGCAGTTTCAAACCTGGCGTGTATGACCTGCCGGAAGAAATCGACCAGGCTGTTGCGCTTCACCTGCTGAATCATCTGAGCCGCGGCATTGATGAACTGACCCCCGAACAAGTTGATTATATTGATAACTGGGATTTATAGACGTCCTGGAACACGCGTCTTTTCAGCGCTGCAAGATTTTGACAGAACAGTCCATTGAAAAAGGAGGGCTTATGAAACCTTCAATTCTGTTTAAGAATATTCACGTGATCAGTGCCGTGCCCGATCCTTTGCTGCCATGGTTGTCCATGGAAAATGCCTGGGTCGCCATAAAGGATGGTTTGATCAGCTGTGTCAGTGACAACAGACAGGATGCAGCTGAGACACTTGACGGCTCAGATTATTCAGAGTATGACGGACGTCATAAGCTGCTGATGCCGGCACTGGCCAATCTGCACGGTCATATTCCTATGACACTTTTTCGCAATCAGGCAGATGACACGAATTTGCATGACTGGCTGTTTAATGTCATTTTCCCGCGCGAGGCGAAGCTTGATGAAGCGATGGTCAGCAAAGGCACACGCCTTGGACTGGCCGAAATGATCCGCTCCGGCACAGGCGCTGCCGCGGACATGTATTATCACCATGAAGCGGCAGCATCTGCTGCTCAGGAAGCCGGTTTGCGGCTGAATTTCTGCTGTGATTGCAAAAGCAAAGATGCATCTGGCAAAGATCAGGTTCAGCAGGCGCTGCTGGAACAGGCAATGAAACTGGCTGAACAGGCACCCGATGACCTGCTGCGGGCATCCATGCTGGTTCATTCGGTATACTTATATGAAGCCGATGTGTACCCGCAGCTGGCTCAGCTGGCCGAGTCGCTTAATTGTCCGGTGCAGGTTCATGTATCTGAAACGCGCAAGGAAGTGGTGGACTGCCTGCAAAAATACGGACAAAGACCGCCTAAACAGCTGGCTGATTTCGGTTTTTTCAAAACCTCAACGCTGGCGGCGCACTGCATCCATCTGGATGATGAAGACAGGCAGATTCTGGCATCACCAACGATTACCTGTGTCCATAACCCGGCCAGCAACCTAAAACTTGGCAGCGGGTTTGCTGATCTGCGTGCAATGATGAATGCAGACATTCAGCTAGGTTTGGGCACAGACGGGGCGGCCAGCAATAATAATCTGGATTTGTTCAGAGATATGCGGCTGGCTGCTTTTCTGGCCAAGGGGCTTTCAGGCGACGCGGGCATGATGTCCGCTGAAACAATCCTTCGCATGGCTACAGTAGATGGCATGCAGGGACTGGGATTTGACCAGAGCGGCCTGATTGCAGAAGGTTTCGCAGCTGATCTTCAGGTGATAGACCTGAACCAGATTGAACTGACACCGCTGGGAAACCCCGTATCTGCCCTTGTTTACAGTGGGTCTGGCTCATATGTTGAATCGCTTATGGTAGCGGGTCGCTGGCTGATGGAAAAACGGGAGTTGAAAACACTTGATGAAGAAAAAGTAATTTTTGAAGCAGGTCAGGCGTCTGAATGGCTCAATCAGTTTTAAATTTTAAAAATCTTTCAGGAGGTTTTCAAGCGGTTTTCAGAAAGCTCTCAAGAACCTTTCAGGAGTTTATTAAAAAAATATAAAGAAAA
>SLHU01000325.1 GCA_007135995.1 Clostridiales bacterium
AAGTCGGAGATCCGGTTGAAATCGTTGGTCTGGCTGATGAACCCCGCACAACTGTCTGTACAGGCGTTGAGCTGTTCCGCAAGCTGCTTGACCAGGCGCAGGCTGGTGACAATATTGGTATTCTGCTGCGTGGTATACAGCGTAAGGATGTTGAGCGCGGACAAGTTCTTGCGAAACCCAAATCAATCAAGCCGCATACACATTTCACCGGTCAGGTATATGTTCTGACTCAGGCTGAAGGCGGCCGCCACAAACCTTTCTTTAATGGCTATCGTCCGCAGTTCTATTTCCGTACAACTGACGTTACTGGTGTAGCTGAGCTGCCTGAAGGCGTTGAAATGTGCATGCCGGGCGACCATGTTACCATCACGGTAAAGCTGATCACACCAATCGCCATGGAAGTTGGACTCAAGTTCGCTATCCGTGAAGGCGGTAAAACAGTTGGTGCTGGCACAGTTGCAACCATTATTGAGTAAACTGAACCATCATCTCATGTGTTATACGGGTGTCTCACTTTACATGAGGCACCCTTTTTTATATTCTGTAATTCAAGACGGCATGTTATACTATTGATACTGCCTTTTTTACGGCAGTTAATTTATTCTATGTCAAAAAAATGATCGGGTGGCATTCATGAAAAACCAGCAGGAAAAAGAAGTACGTAAACAAGACGTAACTAAGCAGAAAAACACAAAAAGAAAGACTGAAAAGATGCTCCGTGACCAGCAGGAAGCATTAACCGGCGAAGGTATCGTTTTATCAATGCCTTTAATACCGCTGCGCGGATTAACTGTCTTTCCCGGTGTTAATTTGACTTTCGATGTAGCCCGTGAACGGTCACGTGCCGCTGTTCAGTCGGCCATGGATAACAACCAGCTGGTTTTTCTTGCTACACAGAAGGATCCTGCTGTTGACTGGCCTGACCACGAAGATATTTACCATATAGGCTGTGTCGCTCGCATCAGACAAGTGCTCGAGCTTCCGAACAGTGATAATATGAAGCTGCTTGTTGAAGGCCGCCAGAGAGCGAAGCTCCACCATCTGACCGGTAATGAAGAATATGACCGTGCCGAAGTCATCTATCTGATTCCAGACGGACATGACCCGGATCAGGACATGGCAGAGCTTGAAGCTTACCGCAGAAGGCTGCTGCACGCGTTTGAACAGTATGCAGCCATCAGCAGCCGCGTATCGCCGGAAACACTGATCGCACTGACTCAGATTGATGATGCGTCATTGGCAGCCGATGCGATTTCGGGACAGCTCAGTATCACCACAATTGAAAAACAGCAGCTGCTGGAAGCTGTCAATACTGCGGAGCGCATACTCAAACTCATTGGCATGATAGAAAGAGAACAGTATATCGCACAGCTTGAAAAAGAGATTAATGACAAGGTAAGGTCAACGATCGAAAAAAACCAGAAAGATTATTATCTCCGGGAGCAAATGAAGACAATCCAAAAAGAACTGGGCGAGCAGGAAGGTTCACAGGAGGAACTGGATAATTATCTGAAGCTGCTTGATCAGACCCCGATACCGGAAGACGCGAAGCCTAAAATCAGAAAGGATATCAACCGGCTGGCCAAAATGCCTGCCGGATATCCTGAAGGCGCTGTCTTGCGCAATTATATGGATCTGCTGTTTGAAATGCCCTGGGGAAAAATGGATAAAGAAAGACTCAATATCAAACAGGCCAGACGCATCCTCAACCGGGATCACTATGGTCTGGAAAAAGTCAAAGAGCGCATACTTGAGTATCTGGCTGTGCGTAAAATGCGTTTTGAAGCTGGAGAAACAACCATTAAAGGCCCTATTTTGTGCCTTGTAGGACCACCTGGTGTTGGCAAAACGTCAATAGCACGTTCTGTTGCTGAGTCAATCGGGCGTAAATATATACGCATGTCACTGGGCGGGGTACGCGATGAAGCCGAAATAAGAGGTCATAGACGAACGTATGTCGGCGCGATGCCAGGACGGATTATTAATGCGATCAGGCAGGCCGGAAGAGACAACCCGCTTATTTTACTCGATGAAATAGACAAGCTGGGGAATGATTTCCGCGGGGATCCTTCGTCAGCGCTGCTGGAGGTTCTGGATCCGGAGCAAAACTATACGTTCCGTGACCACTATCTGGAGATCCCATATGATTTATCTCATGTCCTGTTTATTACAACAGCCAATTCAACTGAGACCATTCCGCGTGCATTATTTGATCGTATGGAGATTGTCTACTTGTCTGGCTATACAGATGAAGAAAAAATTGAGATTGCAGGAAGGCATCTGCTGCCAAACCAGCTGAAGCAAAACGCACTCAGCAAAGAACAGCTGAAAATGCAAAGACCTGCTATCAGAGCGCTGATCAATGGTTATACACGCGAAGCGGGTGTCCGCCAGCTTGAACGTGAGCTGGCGCATGTCTGTCGACGAGCCGCGATAAGAATAACAGAGCAAGGGGATCATCAGGTAACAGTAAAGCCGACGGATCTGGAAGATATGATCGGTAAAAAGAAATATCGTTTTGAGACAGCTGTTAAAGTTGATCAGGTCGGCGTTGCGACAGGTCTTGCATGGACCTGGGCAGGCGGTGATACGCTCAATGTTGAAGTTAATGTGATGCCTGGAAGCGGCAAGCTTGAGCTGACCGGGCAGCTGGGTGATGTGATGAAGGAATCAGCCAGTGCAGCGGTAACATATATCAGATCCTGTGCCGAGAATTTAAAAATAAAATCGGATTTTTCTGCAAAAGTCGATATACATATCCATGTTCCCGAAGGCGCAACACCAAAAGATGGCCCTTCGGCCGGCATAACACTGGCTACCGCGCTGGCATCTGCGCTCAGCGGCAGACCTGTTCGGCGGCAGCTGGCCATGACTGGTGAAATTACGCTGCGAGGCAGAGTGCTGCCAATAGGCGGATTGAAAGAAAAAGTGATCGCCGCGCATCGCGCCGGTATTCAGACCGTTCTGCTGCCGGCCGAAAATCGCAGAGACGCTGAAGATATTCCGAAAACTGTCAGGGAAAAACTCGATATTGTTTTTGTTTCCAATATGGACGACGTACTGAAGGCAGCGTTAATATAACAGTTGAAGCAGCGTTGATATATCAGTTGGACCGGTATGCATTGATCCCTGACAATGCCTTGGCAAAGCGGTTCGCGTCACTATATGAAACCAGGTGGATTAATAATGGAGACCATTGAAGATGTCTGATTATCCTGTTCCTGACGGTACTATTAGAGAAGCATTGAGAAAAGCCAGACGTGTTGTCATCAAAATCGGCACGTCAACGATTACCTATGACAACGGCCGGTTTAACCTGTCCAATCTTGAGCGCATCTGCCGCTCCGTGGCGAGCCAGATGAATCAGGGCAAGGAAATTATCCTTGTCTCTTCTGGTGCGATCGGCGTGGGTGTCGGTTGCCTGAGGCTTCCCGAAAAACCGAAACTGATCAGGGAAAAGCAGGCAATCGCCGCAGTGGGGCAATGTGAGCTGATGAGTATGTACAGCCGCCTTTTAGCGGACTATCATTATGCCGTTGCACAGATTCTGCTGACGAAAGACGATATTGATTATGAGCAGACACGGCTGAATATATGCAATACATTTGAAACCTTGCTGGAAAAGGAAATTGTTCCTGTTGTTAACGAAAATGACACTGTTTCAACACTGGAAATATCGCATAATGGCACATTTGGTGATAACGATGCGCTTTCTGCCATCGTCGCAGTCCTGGTTGACGCTGATCTGCTGATTCTGCTGACGGATATTGATGGTTTGTATACGCTTGATCCCCGCACCAGCGAGGATGCAGTTTTTATCCAGACAGTCGATGAGATAACAAGAGAAATGGAAGAAAACGCCGGTGGTGCAGGCAGCAAACGCGGTACAGGCGGGATGAAAAGCAAAATATTGGCCGCACGGATCGCCACTGAAGCGGGTCTGGATACGATCATCGCCAATGGATCAACATCACGCATTGTTGACCAGATTTTATCCGGTCAGCCAGTCGGCACCTGGTTTAAAGGCCAGAAGCAGGCTAAAACGCCAAACCCCGGTTGACTCAACCGGGGTTTGGATGATCGCGCTGCTTCAGTGATCACGCTGAAATAAATATACCCTCGTAATCAGTAATCGAATCGATCCAAAAACCTTTATAACAGGTTTTAAATCAGATGTTGTTTAATCATCGGAATCACTGGCATCATCGTCGGACTCACCTTCATCAGTGTCGTCCTCCTGATTATCTTCAGGGCTGTCATCATCAGGTTCCGGCTCAGGTTCGGGCTCAGGCTCAGGTTCCGGCTCAGGTGTAGGCTCAGGTGTGGGAGAAGGGGTAGGTTCCGGTCCGTGCAGATCACAGGATTCAGAGGGATTCAGCATGACGCCCGGTATGAAATATTCTAAATAAGCTGCCGGGCAATACGCATTGCTCTCAAGGCCCGAATCAGGGCAGATCATAATTTCATCAACAGTATCCGGGCGGTTAAACGCAGTCGGTGCCAGATCCTGATGGATGCGGGTCATCGCGTCTTCCCAGATCCGCATCGCGTTATTCAGATCCTCAGGCAGAATCTCTTTGCGGCCGAACTGGCGGTCATAACCATACCAGACCGCAGTTGTATAGTAAGGTGAGTACCCCACAAACCACTTGTCATTGTTATCATCTGTGGTGCCGGTCTTGCCGGCAAAGGGCATCTCCATCGCCGCAATATCGGTCAGACTCCTGGCAGTTCCAAATGGCTTGTTGATAACATCCACCAGGATATCTGTCATGACAAAGGCTGTTTCAGGCTTAAAGATCTGCTGAAAGGAGGGTCTGTTTTCCAGCAGTACATTGCCTTCCAGATCAAGAACGCGGGTATAGGCAAAGGGTTTTGTGTATAGGCCATTATTGGCAAACGCGGTATAAGCGCTGCTCATTTCCAGTGTGGTAACCCCGTAGGATCCGCCAACAGAAGATGAAGGCAAAGCTCTTTCATTTACTGGAATTTCAAAGCCTGCCTGCCGCAAATACTCATAAGAAAGATTGACCAGCGGCTCGTTGCCTTCTTCTGGCAGCGGGACCAGCAGCTCACGCCAGATATGAACATTAATGGTATTGATTGACCTTGTTAAAGCTTCGCGAACCGTCATGTTGCCGCGATGACCGCCGCCTGCATTGCGCGGAATATAAATGGGGTCGGGCGATCCGGGATTGGGAATCTCATACTCGCGGTCTGTAAAGACAGAAGCAGCGGTTATACGGCCCATATCGAGCGCCGGACCATAGACCGCCAGCGGCTTGATGCTAGAACCAGGCTCGCGTCTCGCGGATACTGCCCGGTTATAGAGGAAATTACCTTCTTTTTCACCATAGCCGCCGACCATACCTTTGATCTGTCCGGAACGGCTGTCTATGACAGTAATGCCGCCCTCAGGTTTCTCAGGCGAATCAACCAGCGCGTCCGGATTTGTCATAAACAAGCTTTCATCCTTGAAGGTCTCTTCAATTTCAGCCTGTACCCTCGCATCCATGGTTGTTTCTATTGTAAATCCGTAATTAAAGACTGCGATCGAGGCCATCTGTTCGCTGTATCCGCGCCGCTCCTGAAGGTCGCGCATGACTTCTTCTATGACATAGTCAACAAAATACGAGTTGATTTGTGTGCCTGTCACCGTCTGCGGTGTCTGGCGAAAAATAAGCTCTGTGTCAAGCGCTTCTTCATATTCTTCATCACTGATCATCTCAAGTTCGTGCATTTTACTCAGCACGATCCGCATACGGCGCAGCGCATTGCGACGGCCGGTCTCGGTCAGCGGGTTAAAGGTCGCCGGACGGTTGGGAATACCTGCCAGAAATGCACATTCCACCAGCGTGAGTTCCCATGCGTCTTTATCAAAATATGCTCGGGCCGCGGATTGAATACCAACATAACTGTTGCCCATGGGGACCAGGTTGATATACAACTCCATGATCTCATCTTTGCTCTTCTGCTGTTCAAGCTGAATTGCGTTATACCATTCCTGCACCTTGCGCTGTGCGGATCTCTGATCAGAACCGGAAACCAGCTTGACTGTCTGCTGGGTAATGGTTGAACCGCCGTGGGTAGGGGTGCCGCTGTTCGCCAGCATGGTGATCACAGCGCTGCCAATCCGGCGCGGGTCAATCCCGATGTGCTCATTATAGCGTTCATCTTCAATTGCTTTAAAGGCATCCTGTATATAGGTATCCGCTACGCGGCTCAGCGAAATATATTCACGGTTTATATTCTGACTGCCGGTTAAAATGGCCACTTCATTGCCATTGGCGTCGAGAATTCTGGTTGTTTCGTTTGTATTGCGGATCTGTTCAGTAACAACTGGCTCAGCTGTCATAAAGTAGCCAACCAGCATGCCGCCGCCAATACCGCCAATTAAAAAAACTGCGACCAGAAAAACGATCAGGATGAGCAAGACGGTTCTGCTGAAAGCGCGGGCTACAAACCGTGAAAAAGAGAGCATGGAGCGATCGCTGGTCGGCTTGCCGCTGAGATGCCTCTCAAACTCACGCCTGATTACATTACTTGAGCGCCGCCGCGGCGGCGGCGAGTATGGTTTTTTATTATAAGCCATGATTCTGGCCTCCCTATGCAGGTCGTTAGACAATAAGAAAAAAGTGAAGGAACGCTCAAAGACGTTCTGAGTCGACAGATTAATCCATTAATAAAGGATTAATCCATGATGAAACGAGTCGGATTAACGGGTGTACCATATAAATGGATTTCATAATGCAAATGAGGACCCGTTGAAGCGCCGGTACTGCCTACGGTTGCAATCGTCTGACCTTTTTCAACCGTCTGCCCTGACTTGACATGCAGGCGCTGGCAATGCATATAAACAGTTGTAAATCCGTTGCCATGGCTGATCTTGATATAATTGCCCATGGCTGAATGATAGCCGGCCTCTGTCACATAGCCTGACGCAGCAGCCCGGATTGATGTGCCGGCTGACGCGACAACGTCAATGCCCGAATGAAAATGTCTGTACCGGTAGATGGGATGTGTGCGGTAACCAAATCCGCTGCTGATCCGCCCGTATACAGGCCGAAGTGTTGGAAGCCGCAGCAATCTGTTATCAATTGCCTGCTTGTATTCAGAAAGATCAAGATCATTCGCATCTTCTGTCTGGCTGAACTGATTCAAACGTCGTGAAAGATCAATCAGATTCGAAGCTTCTTCAACAAAACCATCCGCGCTGCTGTTAGATCTTGAGATCAGATGATCATCAAAATTAGCCATTAAAGAACTTAAAATTCTTGTTTCAAGTTCTTCCATCTCAGCTTGCTGCTGCTCGAGCGCGCTTTGCTGCTGCTCAATCGCGTTTTGCTGTTTTTCAATAGACAGCGCCAGCGTGTTCGCTATTTCCTGTTCGTGAACCAGCTGCTGTTCCAGATTGATTTTTTCTACTGCATCACAGAATGATTTCTGCTCCGCCAGTCTCACGGTCAGCGCATTTTGTGTCTGCGCCTGTAATGGCTTGGCAGCCTGAACAGTTTCCTGTGAGCCGATATAATAACCCGCTGCAGTCGCTGTTCCGATCACAATAAATATCATGAAGATGAGGGCAGTCAGCCGCATTTTAAGCATAAAAAGCTGCGCTTTTGAACCCTTGCGGTTGGCCGGCTGTAAAACCGGTGAATCGCTTCTCACCATATTGTCTCCTCTCAGAAAAAAGATGCATTGCTCATTATATGACAAAAGCATAAAGAAATCAAATAATTATAAATAATCGCGAACTATTCGAGAACCGAGCGGGCAGCCTGCTGCCCGGCCAGCCAGCCGGTTGAAAAAGCAGCCTGAAGATTATAGCCGCCTGTATCGCCGTCAATGTCAAGAACTTCCCCTGCGAAAAACAAACCGGGCAGCAGTCTGGATTCCATCGTTCTGGGGTTAATCTCTGATAACCGGACACCGCCTGCTGTCACCATAGCGTCCTGATAGCCGCGGCTTTCCGTAATCTCAAGTCTAAGTCCCTTCAGGGCAGTCAGGATCGCTTCGGTTTGAGTACGGCTGGCCGACGCGGCCTTGTGATCCGTTTCGATTTCACAGTGCTGCATGATCTGTCTCAGCAAAAGTGACGGCAAGGGCAGACAGTCTGAAAGCACGTTGCTAAGATGCTTCCTGGGTTGCTGAATCAGTTTCTCCCGCAGTGTCTGCCTAAGCGCGTCTGCTGAAAGTGAAGGTAAAAAATCTATTTCTATATGACATGGGCAAGCTGAAGCGCCGCATGATTGTGCAGCCTTATTTCGATGTGCATGATCTGGATCAGCTTGATCAGCACATTTATACGGCAGATCACGCGAAATTCTTAAGACAGCTGGCCCCGACAGCCCGTAATGGGTCCAGATCAGTTCTCCCTGCGATGAACCGATCTTCTGAGAACCGTGTATCAGCCTCAATCTTACTAAAGGATGACTGATCCCCTGAAGTGAGCGAAATGACGTGTCTCTGAGCTTAAGGCCGGTCAGCGCCGGTCTTGCCGGCGTCAGTGAATGCCCCAGTGCGCCGGCTAGTTTATAACCGTCACCGCATGAACCCGTCTGCGGCCATGAGTATCCGCCGGTTGTGATCACAATGCAGGTGGACTGATAACAGCCCTGACTGGTCAAAATTTGAAAACCGGGATGCTGGTATGATGTCTTTAAACGTACAGGTGTTTCGTCCGGACCATTGCCTTGGCCATCTCCAGCCCGATTACCTGAAAAAGTTATGTCTTTAACGGGCTCAGAAAAATGGAAAACTGTGCCGGCCTGACGGGCGAGGCTGGTTAAAGAATCAACAACATCAAGCGCACGGTCAGTTTTTGGGAAAATCTTGCCATTATGCTCAGCTTTCGTCCGAAGCCCTGTCTCTTCAAGCAAGGATAAAAGATCATCTCTAAAAAAAGCTGTGAAAGCAGGATAAAGAAACTGGCCATTGCCAAAATACTGTTCAATAAAAGCCTGAAGCGGTGCACTGTTTGTCAGATTACAGCGCCCCGCACCGCTGATCATTATTTTGCGTCCCGGTTTAGGGCCTTTTTCAAACAGCGTCACAGGCACTTGCTCTCTGGCTGCAGCGATGGCTGCTGCCAGGCCTGCTGCGCCGCCGCCGACAATCATTACTTGTCCTGTATACATCTTAATCCTCCCGGATATTGAACGGGCACATCTGATCATCTGCCTGCCGAAGTGTATATAAGCTGATCTCGCTGCCCAGGGCAACTGATCTCACTGCCCGAAGCAATAAGGTGCTCTCAGCATATTATACTGCAGATCATCAGTAAATGGGTTTGCCAATATGGCACCGACATTTTTAATTGAGTAAAACAGCTTTTAAAATATGCCGCATAGGATATAATGGTATTGTAGATGGCCGGACTATAAATATATTCATCATTTCGGCTTAATATTGGAACAATTTTTCAGGGCAAAGGCGTGAAAAGGCGCTATCTGTTGTCTGAGCAATCTGAAGTATTGATGACGAATGAATCACATGAGTCCCGGAGGTATTCACATGGATGAAAAACGATCTGACTGGAAAAACCCGATGCTGCTTCAGCGCGGCCGTGAACCGGCTAGCGCCAGTTTTCTGCCTTATCAGAATCTTGAAACTGCCAAAAGCCTGCAGTACGGCAAGTCTGCCTATTATCTGCCTTTGAATGGCCGCTGGCAGTTTGAATGGAAGCCACAGCCCCGGCTTGCCGCTGAGGATTTCATGTTGCCTGAATACGATGATGAGAACTGGGACAGTATCCCCGTTCCGTCTAACTGGCAGATGCTTGGCTATGATAAACCAAACTATACCAATGTCAGGTATCCCTATCCTTATGAACCGCCCTTTGTACCGGATGATAATCCGACAGGCTGCTATCGAAAGTGGTTTTATGTGCCGGATCGCTGGCAGGGCAAACAGGTATTCGTTCATTTTGGCGGTGTTAATTCATTTTTTGAAGTATTTGTGAATGGTGAATATGCCGGTTGTTCCAAAGTGACACATATGCCGTCGAGCTTCAATATAACCAGCAAATTGTCCAAAGGAGAAAATCTTCTGGCAGTTCGAGTGTATCAGTGGTGTGACGCATCCTATCTTGAAGATCAGGATTTCTGGCGTCTGAGCGGCATTTTCAGAGATGTCGCGCTGATCGCAGATGAACCGGTCAGACTTCAGGATTTCTGGGCGACGGCTGTTCTTGACGAGAACTATGAGCACGGCAAGCTCTGTGTTCAGGCTGATATACGGTGTTATGAAAAGCCTGCTTCCGGACAGGTCCACTTCAGGCTTCTTGATGAAAAGGGAAAAACCGCCGCATCGTTCAGCAAATTGTTTGAAACAGATGGTGACAGCAGCGAGCTTCTGACGCATGAGATCATTATAGAAAACATTAAACACTGGACGCCTGAAACCCCCGATCTTTATCTGCTCACAGCACAGATTGAGCTGGATGATGGTACCTTGCTTTCGGTCTACCCTGTTCAGACAGGGTTCAGAAGTGTAGAAATCCGCGGTGTGGAAGTTCTGGTAAATGGTGTGGCGATTAAGATGCGGGGTGTGAACAGGCATGATACAAGTTACCTGCATGGACATACAACGCCGATGGCCGATCTGATCAAAGATATAACTTTGATGAAACAGCATAATGTGAATACTGTCAGAACCAGCCACTATCCAAATGACCCGCGCTGGCTTGATCTTTGTGACAAATACGGGTTATTCGTCATAGACGAGGCAGATCTCGAAACGCATGGCGACAATATAACAGACTATGCCCTCAGTTCTGACGCTTCATATACAGAAGCATATATCGAGAGAGCGGAACGCATGGTGATTCGTGACAGGAACCATCCATCGATCATTTTCTGGTCGATGGGCAATGAGTCAGGTTACGGAACCAACCATGAAAAAATGATTGAAAAAACCAGGCAGCTTGACAGCAGCCGTCCTATTCACTATTGTGAAGCCGGCTGGGCACCGGAGGTTGATGTGCTCAGCACCATGTATCCGGCTGTCTGGCAAGAGAAGGAACTGGCCAGAGACAATCTGCAGCCGACAGACGACCGTGACCGAAGATATACACTCGAGGAATGGGCAAAAGTGGCCGACCGGCCTTTCCTCATGTGTGAGTACGCACACGCGATGGGCAATGGCCCCGGCAGCCTGGAAGATTACTGGCAGATGATCTATCGTGAAAAAGCGCTTCTCGGCGGATGTGTCTGGGAGTGGGTTGATCACGGTATTCTCGCAGAAAGAGAAGACGGCAGCCTGTTTTACGCCTACGGGGGTGACTTTGGCGATTATCCGCATGATGGTATTTTTTGTGTTGATGGTCTGAATTATCCTCACCGTCAGCCGCATACAGGCTTGCTGGAACTTAAGCAGGCCATGGCACCTGTAACGGTTGAAGCAGTCAATAAGCAAACGGGGGCCTTCCGCCTGATCAACCGTCTGTTCTACACGGATCTCAGCTGGCTTCAGGGTCGCTGGAGTATAACCGCTGATGCTCGTGAAGTCGCTTCAGGCTATCTGGAGCAGCTGAACCTGGCACCAGGTGAGAATCAGATTGTCAATATCCCGCTGCCGCAGATCGATCAATCATCTGACTGGCAGCTGTCGTTCACTTTCACACAGAAGCATCAGACACGCTGGGCACCAGCAGGCTATATGGTTGCAGCTTCCCAGTTTGAGCTGGCTGCCCGCCAGTTGAAAAAGGATCCGGCAGATGCACTGCCCGGGCTGCAGGTGGAAGTGGATCGTGACTTTCTGACGGCGTCCGGTGAGTCTTTCAGCATCAGCTTTGATCTTGGCCGCGGTCTTCTGACCGATTATACCTGGCAAGATATCCCCATGCTGCAAAAAGGTCCTGATACATGTTTGTGGCGTGCGCCGACCGATAACGACAATGGGTTTTCCAATATAGCTGAACAATGGCGCCGTGAAGGTTTTGACAAGCTGCAAAACCGGCTTGAGAGCTGTGACTGGCAGATTGAAGACAACTGTCTGCTGATCAAGTGTGTGACGATTCAGGCTCCCCCGGTCATAAAACCAGCCTGCCGTACAGAATGGATTTATACCCTTTTTGGAGATGGCACGCTTAAAATCGACTGCCGGTTTACACCCAGATCTGATCTGCCTTATCTGCCGCGCATCGGCCACAGGTGGACGCTCAGCGGCGAACTGGAAACCGCTGTCTGGTATGGCCGTGGTCCTCACGAGAGCTATCCGGACAAGAAGATCTCAGCGTTGACAGGACTTTATGAAGCAGCCGTCACCGACCTGCATGAGCCTTATGTCAGACCGCAGGCGAACAGTGCTCATGAAGATGTGAAGATTGCTGCGATCAAGAATGATCTTGGTGCAGGTCTTGTTTTCTACAGCGACCAGGCTTTTTCATTTACCGCTCATGATTACAGCGAGGAAGCGCTGACACAAGCATCACACGAGGACTTGCTGGAACGCGATGCAGATAACACCTGGCTCAATATCGACGCCAGGCAGGGCGCACTTGGCAGCAACAGCTGCGGTCCTGAACCGCTGCCGCCCTACCGCCTCGAACCTTTGGCCTGCCAGCTGACATATTATGTCAGGCCTTATGCGGACGGACTTTATGATTTGTTTGAGCAGGCAGGATCCGTTCCCGTATAAGCGTGCATGCACAAGTGTTAATATTAAAATAATGATATAAATGAGCGGCAGCTTCAGCGGGAAAGACCTCTGCAGAATATAAGATAAACAGATAAAGGACAGGTTCCAGGACCTGTCCTTTTCTGTTTTGTATCATGAATATTTCGTTTTGGCTACACATATATAATAAGATTGCATTTCTAGTCGCTATTACGTACAATATGTTGTAGTATCACTCAAGTTAAATACAACATGTTGATTTATTGACGCAAACAGCAAGGGAGTATGATCATGATAACGCAGATTAGAAAAAGAGACGGCAGGCTGATGGCTTTTCATAGTGAGAAAATCACCTGGGCAATCTTCAAGGCAGCGTCAGCGGTTGGCGGCAATGATTTTGAGAAAGCAGAACAAATCACCGGCCAGGTGGTTCAGCTGGCAGATGAAAATCATCAGGATGGCATAGTCGATGTTGAAACCATACAGGATATTGTTGAAAAAGTCCTGATCGAAAAAGGACATGCCCGTACAGCGAAAGCGTACATTCTATATAGAGAAAAACGACGGGCTGCCAGAGAAAGCAACGCACTGATCGGCGCGACGATTGAGATGTTCAGTGATTATCTTGATGACAAGGACTGGCAGATTAATGAAAACGCGAATACGCAAAAAAGCATCAACGGACTGAATCAGTTTGTCCGCGAGAAGTTTACCCAGAGCTACTGGCTTCATGAAGTCTATCCTGAATCAGTCCGTGAGGCCCACACGGGCGGCGACATTCACATTCATGATCTTGGTTTTTTCGGCCCTTACTGCGCCGGCTGGGATCTGAGGCAGTTGCTGACGAATGGTTTTGGCGGTATTCCGGGCAAAATCGACAGCACACCCGCGAAGCATCTCAGATCGTTTCTTGGACATGTTGTTAACTCAACGTTTACAACGCAGGGTGAATCAGCCGGTGCCCAGGCCTGGTCATCATTTGATACTTATTGTGCGCCTTTTATCCGGTATGACAATCTTTCGTATAAACAGGTCAAGCAGGCAATACAGGAACTGGTTTTTAATTTGAATGTACCCACCAGGGTGGGCTTCCAGTGCCCCTTCAGCAATATCACGCTCGATATTAATCCGCCTGTGACACTCAAGGACCAGTCTGTGATCATCGGCGGCAAGCTGATGCCGGAAAAATACGGCGATTTCCAGGCTGAAATGGATCTGTTCAACACGGCTTTTTGTGAGGTGATGGAGGATGGTGACGCTTCCGGCCGGGTCTTTACTTTCCCGATACCAACTGTCAACGTCACGAAAGATTTTGCCTGGGACAGTCCGGTTGTTGAACGAATCATGGATGTTACCTGCAAATACGGCATATTCTATTTCAGTAATTATGTTTCGAGCGATCTTTCGCCTGAAGACGCTTTGTCAATGTGCTGCAGGCTCCGGCTGAACACCGGTGAGCTGAGAAAACGCGGAAATGGTTTGTTCGGCGCGAATCCGATGACTGGCAGCATTGGTGTGGTGACCATCAATTTGCCCCGGATCGGGTTTTTATCGAAAACCGAAACAGAGTTTAAAGCAAGATTATGGCAGCAGATCCAGATTGCTTCAAATAGTCTGGAGATAAAACGAAAAATGATTGAGCAGCAGACAGACAAAGGTCTTTACCCTTACTCCGCGCATTACCTGCGCGATGTAAAAGAGCGAACGGGAAAATACTGGTTTAACCATTTCAGCACCATTGGTCTGATCGGCATGAATGAAGCCATTTTGAATATGCTGGGTGATGAGATTGATCTGACGACCGGCGAAGGCCAGGCTTTTGCGGTCAGGACGATTGAGTATATGCGGGATATTATTATTAATCTTCAGGAAGAAACCGGTAACCAGTATAATCTCGAAGCGACACCTGCTGAAGGGACGGCTTACCGGCTGGCTC
Source organism: Clostridiales bacterium (assembly GCA_007135995.1). Taxonomy (GTDB): domain Bacteria; phylum Bacillota; class Clostridia; order Saccharofermentanales; family UBA5734; genus SLHU01. The sequence continues at coordinate 14,555 of SLHU01000325.1, forward strand.
AAAAAGACTTAAATAAGTACCCTGGTATTATAACAGCCGGCAATGGTGTGCCATATTATACCAACTCATCTCAGCTTCCAGTTGGTTTTACCGACGATATTTTCGAAACACTTGATCTGCAGGATACCTTGCAAAGTCTTTATACCGGCGGTACGGTCCTGCATTTGTATCTGGGTGAAAGAGTGCCTGACAACCGCGCCGCGAAACAATTGCTGAAAAAAGCATTTGAAAACTATACGCTGCCCTATTTG
>SLHU01000405.1 GCA_007135995.1 Clostridiales bacterium
AAGGCTATCAGCACAGCCTTTGGTATGCTGGCGTCTTTAGTTGTTTTTCTCGGATTCAGGTATGATTTGTTCAGCTTTGCGACACCTGTCAAATATGTCTTTTTGATTGCCGCTGTTATTTTCCTTCTTGCCTTTATGCTGCTGTTTAAACTGCGCAGACTGCAGCTGAGTCAGCCAGACACGGCAATGTCTGATCAAATGATATCAGAACCTGCGACAGGAGAAACTGTCCCATTGTCTGTTCAGCCGGCTCTGGAAAGGACTGCTGTCAGCGGTAAATTCCGCTTTATTTTCAGACGTCAATACAAATTCTATTACATTCTGGCTATTGTATTTGGCGTTCAAAAACAGATAATGTTTGTTTTCGCTCCGTGGGTTTTGATTGAACTTCTAAGCAAACAGGCAGATACACTGGCAATGCTGAATATGTTCGCAGCTCTGATCGGTATCTTTTTCATTCCTGCGCTGGGTCGTTTGATGGATCGCTTTGGCATCAGAAAAATGTTGTATGCGGATGCTTTATCCTTTATTGTTGTTTATCTGTTATATGGATTTCTCAGCGCTGGATTTTCTGTTGGATTCCTGGCACGCTCCGGTCTTCCTGTTTTCTTTGCGTTTGGTTTGTTTGTTATTGACAGGATGTCAATGCAGATGGGGATGATCCGCTCGCTTTATCTGCGAAATATCGCACTTCAGCCATCTGATATTGGGCCGACACTCACCATGGGGCAAAGCATGGACCATATCGTATCAATTCTTTGTGCTACACTAGGCGGACTTGTCTGGAGCATCTGGGGACCACAATATGTTTTCTTTCTGGCTGCGATTTTTTCTGGTGTTAATTTCATTGTGGCAAGGCTGGCAAATATCAATGAATCAGTAGTTGAAGTATAATGAAGTCCAGATAGTGTCAACAGAAATAGTCAAGCAGCTGTCGTAATTGAAGATTGAGGTGCACTGATCATGAGCCAGCTTAGCTTATTACAGTCAGAGATTTCGCGATCTCCAGAACAGACAAAACGCATCACATCGTATCTGATGTATAAAGGACTGGTCAGCCATCTGGATGATCCCGTCCCGATTGCCAGAGCCTATGCGGTTGAGTCCTTGCTGACATGCCATCACAAGCATATTTATCAGCATGACCTGATCGCAGGCTCCTTTCGGGGCTGCCTGGCAGATGCTCTGTCAGTATCAGATACGATGCTGGAAAGAGCGGGCAGCCTGCTGCGAAGCTATGGCTCCAATACTTTTTTGACCAACGCAGACCATTTCGCACCCGACTATGAGACCTTTCTGGCTGAGGGTGTCGGGGGCACACTTTCTAAAATACGTCATTCAATGCAGGCGCATAACAATGACGAAGCCGCGGAAAAGAAACGGATCTTTCTGAAAGCCGCGGAAATTACCATGCGCGCCTTCGGTACGATGATCAGGCAATACAGCGAAGCGGCAGGCGTTATGGCAGCCAAGACTGACGATGCGCCGCAAAAGAAACATTTTGATAAGATGTCGCGTGCCTGCCGGAAGCTTTCAGCTGATAAACCTGACACCTTCCGGGAAGCACTTCAACTGATCTGGCTGGCTCACACCGCATTTATTTATGAAGGCCGCTACGCGATGGCGCTGGGCCGGATGGACCAGTATTTATATCCGTTTTATGAAAAAGATCTGTCAGAAGGAACGATCACACGCAGCGAAGCACTTGAGCTGATAGCCTGTACGCTTTGCAAGATCGGTGAACATCGTTATCTGGGCGGCGATGATGTCGTCAACATCGCGATTGCCGGAATGAAACCTGATGGTACAGGCGGCCTGAATCCGCTTTCGTATTTGATTCTGGAAGCAGTAAAGCACTGTAATATCCCGGGTCCGAATCTATCGGCACGTATCTATGACGGCATGCCCGACCGGTTTCTGGACGAGTGTCTGAAGGTTGTTGGCACAGGCCTGGGTTACCCGGCATTGATGAACGATGAGATTAATATCCCGGCGCTGCATCGCCACGGCTATGCTCTGGAAGACTGTCGGAACTACTGCATGGTTGGGTGTATTGAAAATTTCATACCCGGAAAACAACCGCCCTGGTCTGACGGACGCTATAATTCACCAAAATTCATTGAACTCGCTATAAACAACGGGCGCTGCATGCTGACCGGTGATCAGATCGGACCGGAAACCGGGGATGCTTCGGACATCCTCTCTATGGCTGACTTTATGGACGCGCTGAAGAAGCAGATGGTGTTCGGTGCATCAGACTATATGGCACGTTTTCGTAATGAGAACAACCGATTTAATAAAGTGAATTACGCCCAGCCTTTTCTTTCCTGTTTTTGTCAAAGCTGTATCGAGCGAGGCCTTGATATCAATGACGGAGGCGCGTTTTACCCTTCCGCGCACGGCGCGGGCTGTATGGGTATTGCGACAGCGGCGGATTCGCTGGCCGCGATTGATGACGTGGTTTTTCAAAAAAATGAGATTTCACTTTCAATGCTGAGAGAGGCTTTGCTGGCTGATTTCGCGGGATATGAGGATCTGCGCAGCAGGCTGCTTCACGCGCCGAAATACGGCAATAATCATGATGCTGCCGACCAGTATGCAGTCTGGTTTGTGGATGTGCATGACGCGATTTTCTCAAAATATCAAACACATGATGGCGGACCTGTCTATACAGCCATCGCGTCAAATATCAGTAATATTCCTGCCGGAAAGGAGATTGCCGCTACCCCCGACGGGCGAAGAAAAGGAGAACCGGTCAGTGATGCGGCATCACCGATGCATGGCATGGATAAAAGAGGACCGACGGCTGTTATGCTGTCGATGGCAAAACCTGACTATAGAAAAGTCTCCTGCGGAACCGTTTTAAATCAAAAGTTTACGCCTTCCATGTTTTCAGATCCGGAAAAGCGGGCGAAGCTGCTGGCGTTGATTAAGGTTTACTTTGAAAAAGGCGGTCAGGAAATTCAGATTAATTCTGTGTCACGCGAGCTTCTGACCGATGCCATGCGACAGCCTGAGCAATACCGCAATCTTGTTGTTCGTGTGTCTGGCTTCAGCGCATATTTTATAAACCTTGAAAAAGATGTTCAAAAAGATATTCTGGAGCGAACAGAGCATGGATAAAACAAATCAAAGCAGAGACAAACACGTCGTTGACAGCGGCAATCAAAGCCAATGCCTGTCAGAAGCGCTCACTGGCTTCATCAGCAGTATGCAGCATTTCTCAACAGGTGATGGTCCCGGCATTCGCTCAACGATATTTTTTCAAGGCTGCAATCTGAACTGCGTCTGGTGCCATAACCCTGAAACAATTCCGCTTCAGCCCGTCCTTCTATTCTATGCGCAGCGCTGCACAGATTGCGGGCTTTGCAGTGCGGTATGCCCGGCTGACGCACACAAAATGGAAGACGGCAGACATGTATATGTGCGTGATGCCTGCAGGCAGTGCGGCCATTGTGTTCAACACTGTCCTTTGGATGCGCTGTGTCTGAGCGGACTTGAAATGACCGCCCGGGAAGTTCTGGATTTCATATTTGAAGATATTGATTTTTACCGGGCATCGGGCGGCGGTGTTACGTTATCGGGCGGAGAGCCCTTGCTTCAGGCGGACTTTTGCGCTCATATCGCTTTAAACTGCAAGCTGAAAGGTGTCCCGGTCATCATCGATACAGCAGGTCATGTAAGCTACGCTGACTTTGAAAAACTTACGCCTTACACGGATCATTTCTATTTCGACATAAAAGGCCCGGACCCGGAGGTGTACTTAAAAAAAACAGGCGGCAGTTTGTCCCGGTCACTTGAGAATCTGTCACGTCTGGTTGCGGATGGCGCGGGGGTAACCGCCAGAATACCCATTGTTCCCGGATATAACGATGGTAAAGACGATTGCCTTCGGCTGCGCGAGCTTTTAATCCGGACAGGTGTCAGGTCGGTTCATCTGCTGCCATATCATCGCCTGGGCAGCAGTAAATACAGCGCTATGGGAAAACCGGATTACATGCGCGGCGTCAGACCTTC
>SLHU01000161.1 GCA_007135995.1 Clostridiales bacterium
GAACAAGATTATACGGATCATCAAGCGCCATGTCAAGGAATTCTTTTTTCTTACACTCGGCTGGCATGCATGCGTCTTCACTGTTTTTCATTAATGAAGACGTATGCCCGAAGTATATAAGCTAAACGACTCTTGTTCTCAGTCACACAGGCAGCTGATTTCAGTGGTCTGATGTATCCCTGCTGAAAGACTTCCGGTCTGAAGACTGTATAGAAGATTCTACAACAGGACCTCCATATGCGCAACCTCGAAATACAAACACAGCAAAAATTAAAGAATTTGTCTATGAATGATGCTTGATCTGATCCGAAATTCGCTATAATAGTATAGTGTCATTGATCAGCATGTCCGAGATCAATGACCAAGCGCACACAATAGCTGAAGAAACGAATCATGAACCAGGCATAGCCTGAGTCAAATCAGTATCGGAGGTCTTTTATGAACGTAACCAATCCTTATGCTTTTTTACCACTAAAGAGCGATCGCGTCGAACTGACAGCCCTGGAATCATCAGATATGCCCTATCTGCGATCTTTTTTTCAGGACATGGCATCTTTGTACTATTATATTCCAACCACTGCAAGGCCCATTAACCTGCTGCAGCTGGAAAAATTGCTGGCAGACTGGAATGACGGACTGGAAAGCTTTGTTTTTGCTGTCAGACATGACGGACGCCTGATTGGTCTGGTTAATGTAGACGGACTTGACTGGGCAAACAGCCACGCTGAAATAGGTATTGCCCTTACCAGTGAAGATGCACGCGGACAAGGACTTGCTATGGAAGCTTTACAGCTGCTGATGCAGTATGCTTACTGTGAGCTGGGGCTTCATCGTCTGTGGGCCAGGATTATTGAAGATAATAAACCTTCAGTTAAACTATTTGAACGACTTGGCTTTACGAGCGAAGGTGCTTTGAAAGAACATATTTACCGCCACGGTCATTATCGCGATATGTTGATATTCGGCCATCTGCGCAAGGACAGCAGCAGTTGCCAAGAATAGTGCGAAATGCTATTATAGATTCGTTATGTTCAAACCTATTATTCACATCGTTCAGGAGGATTTTTCATGAGTAAACTGATTGGCAACGCAATATTTGGTCAGTCCGGCGGACCGACTGCTGTCATTAACGCAAGTGCAGCTGGTGTCTTTACCGAAGCGCTGAAACAAACGGGTCATATTGAAAAAGTATATGGTGCCGCCAATGGTATAGTCGGTATGTTAAATGAAGTTTTTTATGATATGGGCCAGGAAGACCCTGAAGAACTTGCGCTGCTGAAGACGACCCCGTCATCAGCACTTGGCTCATGCCGATATAAGCTGGCAAAAGCTGAAGAGGATGATACCGATTACAAGCGTCTGCTGGAAGTCTTTAAGAAGTATAATATCCGCTATTTCTTCTATAACGGCGGCAATGACTCAATGGATACCTGTAATAAAATTTCGAAATACATGCAGAAAGCCAGCTATGAATGCCGCGTCATGGGTGTTCCCAAGACAATCGACAATGACCTTTATGGCACAGATCACTGCCCGGGTTTCGCTTCTGCAGCAAAATATATCGCGACAACCACCATGGAAGTTTATCTGGACGCGCGTGTTTATGACATAGGCATGATCACCGTCATCGAAATCATGGGACGCCACGCCGGCTGGCTTACGGCCTCTTCTGTTCTGGCAGCTTATAAGGGGCATGGTCCCGACCTGATCTACCTGCCGGAAGTTGACTTCGACCTGGACCAGATGCTCAGCGATGTCAAACGTATTTATGACAAAGAGAAGAAAGTCATCGTTGCGGTTTCTGAAGGTGTTCAGACAAAAGACGGTAAATTTATACCAGAGCTGGTAAGCGAAGGCGAGGTTGCGGTTGACGCTTTTGGCCATAAGCAGCTTGGCGGCACAGCTACAGTACTGGCTAACTATCTGAAAGATAAAATCGGCTGTAAAGTACGCGGCATTGAGTTGTCTTTGATGCAGCGCTGTGCGGCTCACCTGGCATCCAAGGCGGATGTTGAAGAATCCTACCTCGCCGGCCAGACAGCCGTCCGCTGCGCAGTTGACGGAATGACTGATTATATGGTTGGTTTCCAGCGCCCGGAAACCGGTGCTTACAACTGTGAGATCAAGCTGATTCCGCTAGATACAGTTGCCAATACCGAGAAGAAAGTGCCGCGCGAATGGATCAACAAAGAGGGCAACTTCGTCAATGCCAAATTTATTGAATATGCCCTGCCCCTCATCCAGGGCGAATCGCAGATAGCGATTGAAGACGGTCTGCCCCGCTGGGCACGTCTGAAAAAAGTGCTCGCATCAAAATAAGGCAGACTGAGATGACCTCATCCAGAATGAAACGCCTGTATTCAGACAAAACGCCAATATACTGATGAAACTATAGTGACAGCATTTTATGCAACACAAGAAGATGGCCAGGTACGTTAATCTGGCCGTCTTTTATTTTTCTGCCGGATATCCGTCATTCTTCTTTTTAAAACATTGTCCGACGCAACCGAAAAACCAAAAAATCCTGCGATCTGACCCATCTCATAATACTGGCCGTGCGCAAATCCGATCAGGCGTGCTTTTTCCAGGCAAAGCCTGTCATGATTGTCAAACAGTGTTTCTTTTGCTTCAACCGCGACAATCTCGCCAATAAAAAGATCATGGGATCCAAGCTTGCAGATTTGATTCAGCCGACATGACAAAGACAGCGGACTTTCAGCAACAGCCGGTACATCCTCCAGACCAGCAGAAGGGACAGCTGTCAGCTGGCAAGCTTCAAATTTATCAACATCACGGCCAGACTGAACACCGCAAAAATCAGTTGATTCCAGTAAAGGCTTGTCAACCAGGTTAACAACAAAAGCGCCGCTCGATTTTATCAGCTGATAGGAATAACGTGACGGCCTGATCGCAATCGACAGCATCGGTGGATCCGAACAGACTATGCCGGCCCAGGCAATTGTGATCAAGTTGTTTTCAGGTTTTAACCCCTTGGTCTTCCCTTCCGGATGCATGCCACGGCAGGAGACAAGCACAGCCGGCAAAGGCGCCATCAGCGTTGAAGGGTTCAGCTGCCGTCTTGGACCAGCGCGCTCCGTCTTATTGCGCGGCTTCTTCTGCTGATCCTTTTGCAGCGCTTTTTGCTGCCTGGTTTTTTCTGCCTTAGCATTATGATGATCCTGCTGCGTTTTGCTTTCCGGCCGCCGCTGCCCTTTATTCCCACTGTTGACAGGATGATGCTTCATCGCTTTTCCTTTCAAAACGTTAAAATTCAACGCCGCATTTATAGTATTATGCAGACCAAGCGTTTGTTTTGGTCAGTTGAGACCCATAACATAATCTCATGTGAAGCTTATTGGCTGAACCAGCACTAGTCAACATCTCATGTGAAGCTTATTGGCTGCACCAGCACTAGTCAACCCACGCTTGCTTTGACTAGGTGAGACCCATAATCTCATGAGCCAGCAGATATTCTTTGATATCAAGCCCGCTGCTGAAACCAGTCAGTTTGCCATCACGGCCAATTACCCGATGACAAGGAATGAAAAGCGGTAACGGATTTGCTCCGCAGGCATGTCCGACAGCCCGTGACCATTTCTTTTCTGCCCCCGGGTCATCCGGATAGATCATCCGGGCGAGTTCACCATAGGTACAAGTTTCGCCGTAAGGAATATCGGCCAGCAAGGTTAAAACGCTTCTCTGAAAATCAGTTGTACCCGGTAAATCAAGAGACAGTGAGAAGTTTTGCCTCTCACCGAGAAAATACGCTGCGGCCTGCATGGCCGCGTCCTTAACCGGCTCAGGTGTTTGATCTGGACAGCGCCATCGCTTTTCTTTAAAGATTTTTTTCAATGCTGATTCTTCCAGAACCTTTCCCTGCTGGTCAAGCAGATCCAGCCAGTCAGCAGTTTCCTGCTCACGCTCATGTGAAAATGACTGACCAAAATGTGTCAGACTCGCTGCCAGAACAGCGTGCTTCGTTCCTGAAACAGACAACAGCCCTTTTTTA
>SLHU01000264.1 GCA_007135995.1 Clostridiales bacterium
GACTGAGAAGTTACTAATGCTGTATGCAAAGAATGAATATTGGCATAATTTGTTTTACTGTTGTTGATAGAAGTATAATTTTCATTACCCTGGGGTAAAGCCCAGCTTTCATGACCAGTAAATCGACTGCCAATACCCAGCTGTTCAAACCTCATAATAGCGGGGGAAGCATCTGTTATCATTTGCATCTGTTCATGAGTGACTGCATCTAATGTTTCACTTGCCTTGCCAAAATAAGTCCGATCAACAAACATGATGCCTTCGCCGTCATATGACAGATTTAAATACACTGAATCATTGTCTGAAAAACGAAAAGGCGGCATGACAAAGCTATAGCTGTATCGCTTCCAGTCTGTACTGACGTACTCGAACTGAGTCCCCTGTGGTTCAAAAGGTCCGCTGACCCACATTTTCAACGATCCGCTTGTGTTGCCTTCATGCCTGAGCCATACTTCCATATGAAATACTTCATTTCTTGACTGCTGACGCTGGATTGCTGTAATCTTCTGCGAAAGCACAGCAGGCTGCTGATCAACTGCCTGAGTCCGGTCAAGCGCCAGTGAAGTACGTCCTCCGCCTGGAGGAACGCTTTGCTCTGTTCGGTAGATTTCACCTGATCCATCACAAAACCAGAACTGGTCCTGGTGGTCACGTTCATCTGAACAGGTCTGTACCTGAGATGAAATCTGAAAATCCAGCATGCTTTTTTCAAGGTAAATCATGTCGCCCGCCTGATATACGCCTTCCGCATCTGGGCTGTCAAGCACAATTTCCGCAGTCAGCACTGCTGTACCGATCTGTCCTGTCTGTCCGGCTGTTATCAGACGACTGCCATCAGTGATCGTGAAAGCACTGCAATGGAAATCATCTTGATCATTTGCCTGGTGCCAGTCATAGCCCGCATTATTCGACACATGAAAAAGACCCTCGCTGTCGAGCGCAATAAATTGTTCAGCCGACAACACAAAAAGATCTATTATTTCAGCATCAAAAGCTGCCGGCAAAACCTGAATTTCCTGATCATTCCTGATGAGCGCAAAACGCCCCTGATCACCGGCAAGATATACCTCCTGTTGCTCGTGACGGATGACATGCCAGTCTGAAGTTGAATCAACAGGCACCTGCCGCCAGATAACGCCGCCGGCTGATGTTAAAACAACGCCATTTTCACCTGCAGCATAAAAGGCTGAACCATTAAAAATAACTGCATGTATATCTGCCTGTGTCTGCAAATAAAATGCTACAGCTTCAATACTTGAATCACCTGCCAGTATTATTCCTTTATCGCCTGCCGCCACAAAAAGGCCTTTGTCATTTACGGCAATACTGTTGAGCGGCTGCTCTGCCTGAGCCTGCAAACGGCTCCAGCGTTCGCCGTTCTCTGAGTAGAATACAGATCCTTGCCTGCTGCAGATATAAAAGCCGAATTGAGGATGGTACGCAATGCCAGTCAGGTCTTCATCTGTTTGAATGTGAATCAATTCCGCTTCAGGGCCTCCAGGATTTAAGATCACAAGACCCCGTTCCCCCACTGCCCAGATGCCTGAAGAGGTTGTCATAAACGCATTAATCTGGATCAGACCATCAAACACGTCAGGTAAGCCCGCAGCTTGAATACTGCTGATTCGATTGATGCCATATGATGCAACATATGCTGTATTCATTCTATGTATACTGTTTTGATGCCAGGGCATAATACGTGCTATCGCATTGTCAAAAAAACCATCACGATGCAGCGCACTCTCAACATCCTGCAGGGCAACAGATAAAGTATTCCCTTCTGCCTGATGCACTGTCAGTGCTTCCCGAAGAACGACGGGCTCAAATGACGGGTCTGCGATCATGTTAGATGAATGAAGTGACTGAAGCGACATGCCAGCGCCCAAAACATGCTGACGGTTTTCAGGGTCGCGCACAATAAAACGAGTCATATCAGCGGGTCCAGGCAATGACGCAGCATACCAGCTAAGGAGTCCGCCCGCAGCCAGTACAAAAACAATGACAACTACCGTTACCATCAGAACCCGTTTTTTTAATCTGCGCCATTTTCCGATTCCGGGCAAAAAGACTACCTCCCTGAACAATGACTATTAATCATATGTTTCAAAACAGCTGTATTCGGTCAGCCATGAGCAAAGATACGCATTGCGCAATTCTTTGGTTACAGCAAGTACATCTTATGCTGCGAGCATTTTTCAATCATCCAGTCAGGCCAGACAGATGCCTGTACCTCACCGATATGCGCTTTATCAAGATAATACTGGCAAAGTCTGGACTGACCGATACCGCCGCCGATTGTATAAGGCAGTGTGCCTTCCAGAATTCTTTGGTGAAAATCAAGTTTCAGACGCTCAGCGCATCCGGCTTGCTCAATTTGCGATATGAGCGATGCTTTATCAACTCTAATACCCATGGATGAAATTTCCAGTGCACGTTCAAGCACTGGAAACCAAAGCAGCAGATCCCCATTCAACGTCCAGTCGTCATAGTCCGGTGCTCTGCCATCGTGAGCGGTTCCGCTGCCGAGCTTATCGCCGATCTGCATAATGAACACAGCTTTTTTTTCTTTGCAGATCTGGTCTTCCCGCTGATGTGGTGACAGATCCGGAAAACGGTCTTCAAGGTCCTGTGTCGTCACAAAATAAATATCGTCCGGCAGTTTTTTCTTTAAACATGGGTAATCACGGATGACATGATTCTCAGTACGTCTCAGACAGTGGTAAATTTCCCTGACAATTTTTTTCAGCATTCCACTCGTGCGGTCATCTTGGCTGATAATCAATTCCCAGTCCCACTGGTCAACATATACACTGTGCACATTATCAAGTTCTTCATCTCTGCGGATAGCGTTCATATCGGTATAAATACCTTCATTCTGGCAAAATCCATACCGGGCAAGTGCCATTCGCTTCCATTTGGCAAGTGAATGGACAACCTCTACTTGAGCGCTTAAATCACGGATTTCAAAGCTGACTGGCCGCTCAACCCCGTTAAGATTATCATTCAGGCCTGTTTCCGGGCGAACATACAGCGGCGCAGAAACACGCGTCAAATTCAAGGTGTCTGCCAGCTGCATCTCGAACTGATCCTTGATGCGTTTGATGGCGATCTCAGTATTGCGAATATCTAGTGCAGAATGATACTCTGCCGGTATAGCTAATCTGGCTTCATAATGAATCACGTTTTCACCTCATATCAAATCCATCAGATCTTCCAACTGAATTTCATGTCTGTTTGTTATCTGCGTGAATGCCAGTTTGCAGTACAGGTCTTCTTTTCATATAGAAATATACAGCTGCCAGCACTCCGATTATAATAAATGCCAGTTGACTGTAGATGACAATGCTGCTGAGCATTTCATCTTCACCAACCAGAGAAGGAATAACACTTCCCAGAAAGTTAAACACTATGTGCATAATAATCGGCACCCAGATTGTGCGTGACCAGGCATAGGCAATGCCCAGCAGGAGCCCGGGAATGATGACATAGGTAATCTGAACTGGCTGGATATGAAAGAGCGCAAACAGAACTGCCTGAATAATAATCGCCAGCCATTCAGGCATCGCTTTGCGCAGCTCTCCCTGAATAATCCCTCTAAAAAGAAGTTCTTCAGCAATGGGCGCAAAGATCACAATTCCGAGTATGAGCCAGAGATAGCCGGCTGACGGTGTAAAAGCAGATGCCTGTTCAATGTAATCTTGCAGCTGCTCACCTACGTAGGCAATCTGCTCACCCAGATAAGTCAGAAAAGCAAACCAGAGGTTTGTCACACCCATCGTGCCAATCATGATCGCAATTGCCGGCCAGACATGCTGGCTTTTTAAAGGCTCATTTAATAAAATACGCGGATCACGTTGTCGGCTTAATGTCAGAAAGATCAGGTAAATTGGAATCACTGCCAGTGAATAGAGAACCGCAATAATCGGGTATTGTTCAATTAAAATCTGACCAAGAAATTCCTGATCATCAAAAAAAGAAAAAAGATTGATATCCTGACCTGACA
>SLHU01000149.1 GCA_007135995.1 Clostridiales bacterium
CAAGGGTGCCAATGCCGGCTTGCTGCCGCTTATTGCCAACGATCAGGTCGCAGGCCTGATCAAATGCTGATATCATAAAGACTTTTCCTCCAAACGGTTCTGACTGTTGCTGCTGTGTTTCTTTATCTAGAGTATATCAGTTGATTGCCCGGATCATGACATAAATCTGTGAAGTACCGGAAGATCCTAAATCATGGAAAACCCCTGACAGACGCCCGAAATCAAAGGAAAACAGTGATATACTGCCAGCAATCAAGGGAAACCCGTGACAGACTTCCGAAATCAATGGAAAACCCCGACAGACGCCCGACAATCGCAACTGTTTTGCAGCCCGGTCAATACCGTCTCTCAATATGGTCTGTACAGGTCTGGTTGAAACTTCATGCGTGCTGATTCATAATGGTTTTGTGAAGCCGTTTGGTTTTTCGGTTATTTCAACTTTGCTCAGGTGGTTTTTGCTTCTTCGTATAGTAAAAGACCAGTGTGGAGCGTGGTGCGTTGGCATTTTTCGCCGGCTTTCATGTCATCGTATGCAAACACAATCATTTGGAAAAATCAAACAGGAAAAGAAAAGTTAAAACTGCGACATACCATGATAAGGAGAGGTTCGATGCCGAAAGTATTCGTTAACTACTACGCAAAAGAGGGACTGGAAAATACGAGGGAGACCTTGCAGGCGGCAAAAAAACGTGCTGCAGAGCTGGGAATCAAGCAGCTGGTCGTGGCCACAACGACGGGGCAGACCGCCTTGGACTGCGCAGAATTGATGCCGGAAATGGACACGATTGTCGGGGTTACCATGCATGCGGTTGACAGAGAGGTGCGTGTGAAAAGACCTGGGGGCATGGTGGAGGCACCCCATCCCGAAATCATCGCGAAGGCAAAGGAAAAAGGCGTGAAATTCTATACCGGGGTGCACAGCCTTATGGGGGGCGTCTCCAGCGCCATAAAAAGAGAGTTCGGGGGTCTTCCAGATGTAGAGCTGATCGCTCGTACATACATTACGATTTCAGTGGGCACGAAGGTGGCTGTGGAGTGCATGCTCATGGCGGCTGATGCAAGGTATCTGGACATGGATCAGGATGTCATCTGTCTTGGCGGCTGGCGCGGTGGTGCGGATACGGCCCTGGTGGTCAAGCCCGCGTACACCCATACCTTTTTCGAATGCAAGATACGAGAATTCATTGCCTTGCCCCGGGACAGTCATTAGCTCGAAAAATCTTGTCCTGTTTTCTCAGAATATGGCCTGCAGCCGTTGGACAATCATGAATCTGGATGAAACAGCAAATTATGGCATGATCACATTCAAAAATCAGTCGCTATCATCAAAAACTGCCCGTTCAATCCCTGATGCGTGACATGGGCGCTTGAATGCGTTTAGTTCTAGACAGACAGTCAGACGATGAACCGCCGGCAGCAGACATCAGCCGACAAGCACGTCTGTTTCAGACACATTTTGTCAATTGAAAGATTGTGCCGGCTGTTTTTTGCGCTACCAATAAAGCGGGCGTTGTCATCCATGCTGATCTGCAGACCCTTATAATAGCTCGTAACAACTGCAGTTTGAAACGTGTAATAACAAACAGGCGGGTCTGGAAAGGAGCACCAGTCTTCAAAGACATTGTTGGCTGCCTGACCAGGTGAATCCTGTTCATTCATGACGATCATCACGGAGGAACGATTATGTCACGCACATTATTTAAGGCGCTTGGCCTTGTTTCACTTTGCCTTTTTATGCTATTGAGTTACAACGGGGAAGCAGCTGCGAAAGCCAGTCAGCCGCTGCAGATAGAACTGGATGAGCATGGACAGCTTTCAGTAAAACTCTGGCACTGGCAGCAGCCATTCTCACCGGTCTTCGATTATTATCACCAGTACCGCGTATCTGATAACCCCGCTTTTCCAGACGCTGTGCCTGAATGGGGCACCTGGCTGACATTTACTGATCACCGGCAGGATGAGCCTGTTTTGTATCACCACGCCGGACAAGCACTGAGCAGCAGCCTGTCAGGACAAACCAGAAATTATCTTTTTGGCGAGGGCGCGCTTGTCAGGCATGAAACTGATGATTATCTTGAACTATCGGTTACCTGGCTTCTGGCCGAGCATGACCTGAAGCTGACTCAGAACGTTTTATACGATAAAAGTGCCTGGCACTTTTTTATAAACTGGCAGATCGAAAATACAGGTGATCAGGTATATGAAGCGTTTTATCTGACACATGGCGGGATAAGCCATCTTTACCAGCAAACCCGGCACCGGTCCAGCTGGGATGAAACAGGCAGCCGACTGATTTTGTGGCCGGAAGACAGATGGGCATCCGGCCTGATGCTGATGGGCGGAGGCCTGTCATCTCCAGTTGATTCATACTACGCCGGCTCTTCTGCCTCGCTTTTGTCGGTGCCGCGTCATCAGCGGCTGCCTGATGACGCGGCACCTGGTTTTACAGACCATGGCCTGCTGGTGCAGTGGCACCAGCCTCAGCTTGCTCCTGGTGAGCAATGGACACTGGATACCTGGCAGCAGTTTACCGCACCGGTCAGCCTGTCGCTTGATCTGCCTGAAACAGTGGAGGCACATCCCGGAAGTAAGGTTATCCTGGAAGGATCACTGATCTACACCGGAGATCAAGTTGAGCTTCCAGAAATAGCTGCCTGGTGCCTGGCACCCGGTTTGATTGAGGCATGCTGTGATGAGCAAAGGGACCGATTGAATCTGATCCTTGATGCATCTGCACCGCCCGAGATTACCCTGGGACTGCCGGCAGTGTCCGAACAAGGCGCAGGCGGGTTTATCTGGCCTGTCGAGGTGACCTGGCAGGTGCCAGATTGTGTTTTGCTTGGCGATTGCCTTTGTACAGCGAAAGCAGGTGCGCCGGATCAGCAGGATAGTCCTGGCGATATGGATGACTTAGGCTGCTTTGGTGATAACCGCTGTGAGACGCTAACAATCAGGCTAACTGCCCAGACAAAGCACAATCTGGATCTCTACACTGTTTTTTCTGCCGCTGCTGACCTTGTCATAACACATCGGCAGATGCCTGAACAGCCGGAGCCGCCGGAACCTGAACCAGAACCAGACCCGGACACACCGGAACCGGAGCCGCCGGAACCTGAACCAGACATGCCTGATGAACCAGACCCGGCAGAGGAAAATAAACCTGAAGAGCCTGAGGATCCTGGCAGCATAGAAGAAGACTTGCCCGATAAGCCCGATACGCCGTGTGTCCCGGACGCATCTTCAGAACAAAAAAAAGATCCTGATCGAAAACCCACAGAAAGCCCGGAGACACCTGCCGAGCCGGAAACAAAGCAGCCGCAATCCGATGATTTTGAAACACAAACAGAAGAAGAGATACCGGTATCCTCTGATCAGCCAGGCAGCACACCTGATCTGAAACCCCCGGAAACTGAATTGGTTCAAAACCCCAAAACAGGTGATACGCTGTATCTGCAGCTTCAAAAGACAAAGCAGCGTTTGATGAAGATTACCGCGCCTTTTCAGGCTTTGTGCGAAACCGTTGGTGAACAGCCGCATCTGACCCAGGCCAAAAATAATGCCGACAGGCTGTCACAATCACCTTTGATCAGCAGCAGCTTCTGGCTGGCCTGGCTCCTGATGGTCATCACGTTTAATCTGCTTTTACATCAGTCAGGGTCAGATAATCTGAGTGGAACATAAATGAAATCGATTAACCGATAAAAACCCCCGGGAAAACCTTTTCGAGTTTTCCCGGGGGTTTGTCACATGTTTTTCTTAAATCTGCTTCAGGCTAAACTGTAAAATTCATGTCGACCGCCGCGTCAGCCACAGGTGGTTCAACCGGGTCAACCGGTTCACCCGGACAGCCGGTGGTGAAAACTAAAATCATGCTTAGCGCAAACGATAATGAGAGAACACGAATAGAATTTTTCTTAATCATCCTAAAGAACGCTCCTTTCCTATTGATCGGCAAACAAGATTCCGATCGCCGGGTATTAGCTTTTCGTCTCACGAC
>SLHU01000391.1 GCA_007135995.1 Clostridiales bacterium
ATCCGGATCAGACACAGCCTGGTTTTCGCTTTTGCTTTCGACGGCTGTTTCTGACAGCCAGGTTGATTTCATGACAACCTGCTCATCCATCAGGCGGATCAAACCAATTTCCAGAGTTGTTCTGGCATCACCGGACCACTTGATATCCGTTAATAGTGAGGACAATCCCTGTATCATGGTAACCCATTCTCTGGGACTTCCTTTTTGACTCATCTCGGCCATATGTAAAAGCGCTTCTGACGAAGCCCTGACAAGGGTTTCCGGATGTTTTGATACCCTGCAGACCAGCAGGTTCCTGTAGAACTGGGACAAATCTGTTACAAAATGTGTCAGGTCGCGGCCGTCCATGATGAGCTGCTCGATCAGATCAAGCAGACTGGCAGGATTGGCTTCATGAATCGCCTGCGCCATCTGAATCATAAATGTATCCTGAACAATACCCGCCAGGCTTAGCACGTCATCGCGCGAAATTGCCTCACTGTAGCGCATGCGCGCCTGATCCAGCAGGCTGATGGCATCCCGCATGGCACCATCTGCCAGCATGGCAATTGTTCTGAGCGCGTCAGCGCTGACATGAATGTCGCCTGATTTTGCGATTTCAGACAATCTGGCAGTCATTCCTTCTATAGGAATACGCCTGAAATCGTATCGCTGGCATCGAGACAGTATTGTGGCCGGTATTCTGTGAGGTTCGGTTGTAGCCAGGATAAAGACCGCGTGAGCGGGCGGCTCTTCCAGTGTTTTAAGCAAGGCATTGAAGGCACCGGTAGAAAGCATATGTGCTTCATCAATAATATAAACTTTGTACCGTGCCTGAGAGGGCATAAAAACGACTTCGTCACAGATGCGTCTGATATTGTCAACACTGTTGTTTGAAGCAGCATCCATTTCAACCACATCCATCAAGCTGCCATCAAGTATCCCTTTGCAGATCTCACATTGGTTGCACGGATTCCCCTGCTGGGGCTGCAGGCAGTTGATTGCTCTTGAAAAAATCTTTGCCAGAGTTGTTTTTCCGGTTCCCCTTGTGCCGCTGAACAAGTAGGCATGCGCGATCTGACTGCTGATGACAGCTTGACGCAAAGCAAACACAGCATGTTTCTGCTCTACGACTTCGTCAAACTGTTTGGGGCGCCAGGCGCGGTATAATGCTAAATGCGTCATGCCTGCTCTCCTTTTTATTAAAGCGAATCGTATGCCTCTAGATGAAAAAATCACCCTGTCTGATCTGCAGCCGTTGCCGGCACCCCTGCGGCGCATATGGTTGACCGCTTACCGCTGCTTCCTTCCGGACCTGACGGGGTTCACGGGCCACATCGCACAGGACCAGCGATCGGCTGCAGATCAGACACGGCGTGAATGATCGTTGCTATTATAGCATACCCTATTTTAGACTTCCAGCAAGATCACGATAAAAAAGCCGGAACATAGTCAGATCTCCGGTATCAGAACACCTAATGACTGAGACGATTGAACCGTTCATCAGAACAAACCGCTGATGTGTCCATCCTGGTTAACATCAATCTGCTCAGCAGCGGGCACTCTTGGCAATCCTGGCATCGTGAGTATATTGCCTGTCAGGACAACAACAAAGCCGGCACCGGCGGACAGCTTAACGTCGCGAACGGCTATCTTGAAGTGCTGTGGTCTGCCAAGCTTAAGGGGGTCATCTGACAATGAATACTGTGTCTTTGCCATACAGACAGGCAGTTTCTGATAGCCTGACTGCTCAAAACTGTCAAGATCTTTCTTTGCCGCAGGTGCAATCGTGATATCATCTGCACCATAGATTTCCCGTGCGATGAGCCTGATCTTTTCTTCCAGCGGCAAGGTTTCCTCATAAAGCGGCTTAAAATGACGCTCACCACAGGCCAGCATTGACGTTAACTGATGCGCCATGTCTTCGCCTCCGGCACCTCCTTTGGCAAATACGGCAGAAACAGAAAACCTGACACCGATTTCTTCGCATATTTCCTGAAGCAGCTTCACTTCATCAGGTGTATCAGAAGGAAACGCATTTAGCGCGACCAGACACGGAAGGTTAAATTTCCTGATATTCTCAACATGTTTTCGCAGGTTGTCAGCGCCTGCCGCCAGTGCATCCAGGTTTTCTTTTGCAAGATCATCACGCGGCACACCACCGTTATATTTCAGCGCACGGATTGTGGCAACCAGGACAACAGCATCTGGTTTCAGCCCGCCCAGCCGGCACTTTATATTAAAAAATTTCTCTGCACCGAGATCGGCGCCAAACCCGGCTTCAGTAATCAGATAGTCTGCCATCTTAAGCCCCATTCGGGTTGCTTTCAGACTGTTGCAGCCATGTGCGATATTGGCGAAGGGACCACCGTGCATGATCGCCGGCGTATTTTCAAGTGTCTGAACCAGATTGGGCTTAAACGCCTCAATCAACAGTGCCGTCATGGCGCCTGACGCTTTTAGATCATCAGCTGTAACAGGTTTCCCTGAATATGTTTTTGCCACAACAATTCTTTTAATACGTGCTTTCAGATCGTCCAGACTTGACGACAGACAGAGTATCGCCATAATTTCCGAAGCGACAGATATGATAAACCCGTCCTCACGTGGTACCCCGCTTGTTTTGCCTCCAAGCCCGGCGACAATATGACGCAAAGCCCTGTCATTCATATCCATACAACGCTTCCAGCTGATCTGCCTGGGATCAATGGAAAGTGCATTTCCCTGCTGGAGATGGTTATCGATTAACGCTGAGAGTAAATTATTAGCGGCTGTAACAGCATGAAGATCACCGGTGAAATGCAAGTTGATATCTTCCATAGGGATCACCTGCGCATATCCGCCGCCTGCGGCACCGCCCTTCATACCGAAAACCGGGCCCAGAGAAGGTTCACGCAAAGCGATAACAGCTTTTTTGCCAATCCGGCTGAATGCCTGGCCCAGACCAACCGTCGTGGTTGTCTTACCTTCTCCGGCCGGGGTGGGGTTAATTGCTGTGACAAGAATCAGCTTGCCATCGGGATTGTTTTTAAAACGTTCCCAGGCAAGGTCGTTCAATTTTGCTTTATAGTGGCCATATGGCTCCCACTCTTCATCGAACAGGCCAAGATTGGCGGCAATCTCTGAAACTGGTTTTATATCTGCCTTCCTGGCGATTTCAATATCTGAAAGCATGATGTGTCCTCCCGTAAAACAGACGTATATTTTTGCAGACCTACAATATTTTGAGTAAATAATCGCATTATACCACAATCTATAGTGTCATGGGTGCTGTTGTCATTTGACTTTAGTGCATGAAAGTGCTAAAATATTTCTTAAGGGGCTGGTTAAAAAAATAAGGGAATATCGGTTGCCGGAGGTATCTTTATAATGATTGCAAAGACGGATCTTGACATTTGCAGAAAAGGCATGCAGGCTTTTGTGGGCAGGCGCATTAAGCTAAAATCGAGCGGTGGGCGTAAGCGCACAATTGTTCAGGAAGGTGTTCTTGAGAATTGTTATCCAAATGTTTTTACAGTCCGCTGTGCAAACCATAAGACATATCAGGAAATGGTTTCATTCAGCTATGTCGATATACTGACAAGAGTTGTTGAAATTGCAGTTGAGCCTGATCCAGATAAGAAATGCCGCTGTCATGTAGCGCATTAAGGATAATACTTGTCTTTCATTTAAGCCCGCGGATGTTTCCGTGGGCTTATTTCAGTTTTTGGAGGCTTTATGCTGCGATTAAATGTAACTGCACCGGCTAAAATCAATGTTTCGCTCGATATAACCGGTTCCAGACCAGACGGGTTTCACTTGCTGAGTACAGTCATGCAAAGCCTTTCATTATCTGACCGGGTGACTGTATCTGTCAGTGAAAGCGATTGTTCCGACATCAAGCTGGTTTGTGACAACCACCAGGTGCCTTGTGATCTGTCGAATACTGCCTATCGCGCTGCGGCATTGTTTCTTCAAAAAGCAAAAATGAATGCGCACGTTCAAATAGAGATATTAAAAAGAATCCCGA
>SLHU01000092.1 GCA_007135995.1 Clostridiales bacterium
GGACTGGATGTCCTGGAAACGATCGCTGATATCAGCGCAAGAATGGTGGTTAACCGCGTCAGTATGAAAATGAAGGCAGACAGAATTAATCCGCTGATCAAAGCAGTCCAGAAACAGCTGAAATAGTATGTGCCATATAATGACTATCTTATTTGGCGATCAATTTATTCAAGGAAAGAGGCAAGAAAATGGCGTCCTCAGGCAAACTGCTAAGAATTATCAGGACAAATAATCAAGAGCTGGGTTACTTGTCAGACAAACTAGGGCTGCGCGGAAAAATGGATTTGGTCCCTATTATTCAGTCTGTCACATCCATTATTGATTCGGTCAGACAAAAAGGTGACGAAGCTGTCTGCCTTTATACTGAGCAATTTGATCATGTAAGCATTCGACCTTCAGGCTTTAAGGTGAGTGAACGCGAGATCAGCCTGTCTCTGGAACAGATTGATGTCGCATTGCTGGATACCATGAAAAAGGCAGCTGAAAATATCCGCTCTTTCCATGAAGCACAGCGTCAGGATGATCTGGTTATACCAACCGATAACGGTGGCTATACCAAGCTCTTAAACCGTCCGCTTGATATAGTGGGCGTCTATGTACCTGGAGGCACAGCACCGCTGCCGTCATCAGTTTTAATGAACGTACTGCCGGCGAAAGCCGCTGGTGTCCGTAAAATAATCATGTGCACACCTCCGGGAAAAGACGGTAAGGTGAATGCTGCAATACTGGCGGCTGCTTCCATCGCAGGCGTGGATGAAATATATCGTATCGGAGGTGCTCAGGCTATAGCGGCGATGGCCTATGGCACTGACATAATTCCAAGAGTTGATAAAGTAACAGGACCTGGCAATATTTATGTGAATACTGCAAAACGGCTCGTATATGGACAAGTGGATATTGATATGTTTGCGGGTCCAAGTGAAATACTGATTATCGCAGACAAATCTGCCAACCCTGCTTATATTGCTGCTGACATGCTGTCGCAGGCAGAACATGATCCGCTGGCGTCAGCAATTCTGATTACCGACTCGGAAGCGCTGGCCGGGCTTGTAGCAGATGAGGTGCAGGTCAGGACTGAAAAGCTTTCACGAAGCGAAACAATCAGGCAGTCACTTTCCCAGTACGGAGCAATACTCGTTGTTCCCGATATTACAAACGCGATTGATTTTGCAAACGAGCTGGCGCCGGAGCATCTGGAACTCATGGTCAGCAAACCTGAACAGTACATTGATAAAATTAAAAACGCGGGCGCAGTTTTTGTGGGTCTTCACAGTCCCGAGCCGCTGGGGGACTACTGGGCAGGCCCCAATCACGTTCTTCCGACAAGCGGCACTGCCCGATTTTTTTCGCCTCTTAACACATCTGAATTCTATAAGAAAATGAGCATAATAAACTATACACAAGATGACTTAAGCGCAGTCTGGACGGATATTGTCCGGTTCGCTGAAGCTGAATCACTTCCTGCACATGCCGAGTCTGTCAGGGTCCGTTTTGAGAAAGACCAGAGCCGTTAAGAATCAACATAAGTGTAGTACAGATCAGGATTGCCCGTATAAATCGATTCAGGTCAGACACTGGAGAACGCGTCATCAATCAGCGTTAAATAAAATGAGCAGCGTTAAACAAAAGAGGTATTTCATGAATAAGCGTGATCGTTTCTGGAGCAGCAATGTCAAAAAACTAGTGCCCTATGTGCCTGGAGAACAGCCAAAGAACGGAACATTCATTAAACTCAATACAAACGAAAACCCTTACGGGCCGTCGCCTGCTGTTGTTAATGCGATTAAGTCATATCCGGCAGACCGTTTGAGGCTTTATCCCGACCCCGGCAATCAAATGCTGAGAAACAAGCTGGCTTTGCATTATCAGCTGGATCAATCAGAGATATTTGTCGGGAATGGATCAGATGAAATACTTGCATTCGCTTTTTTTGCCTTTTTTACAGGGCGCAAACAGGCAGGCGATAGTCTGATCAGGTTTTGCGACGTTACCTATAGCTTTTATCCTGTTTATGCGCAGTTATTTGATATCAGCTATGAGATGATCCGGCTCGACCCGTCTTTTCAGATCAATACGCGTGATATTCCTGCAGATGGCGATGGTCTTGTTATTGCTAATCCGAATGCACCAACAGGCATCGCGGTCACAACTGCAGAAATTGAACAACTGCTGCAGGCAAACACGGACAGACTGGTTCTCGTGGATGAAGCCTATGTAGATTTTGGTGCGGAGAGCTGTGTCAAACTCCTGAGAGAGTACGATAACCTGCTGATTGTGCAGACATTTTCAAAATCAAGATCGCTGGCCGGGCTCAGAGCTGGTTTTGCCATGGGGTCAGAGGCTCTGATTGATGCATTGCAGCGCACGCGTGATTCGTTCAACTCGTATACAGTCAACAGTATTACACAAGCAGCTGCCTTGGCTGCGATGGATTCTCCAGCGTGGTTTGAGCAGACAAGATCAGACATTATCAAAACGAGAGAATGGACTTCAGCTGCCATGGAGAAACTCGGATTTAAACTCACTGACTCAGCCGCGAATTTTCTTTTTGCGACACATAATAAATACTCTGCCGAAGAGATATATGCATATCTGCGCAAGAATGGTATCCTGGTGCGTCATTTTAAGCTTAGCAGGATCAGTAATTATCTGCGAATAACAATTGGCAGAGAGGATCATATGAAAACCTTCATCCAATGTCTGCAGGCATTTGTTACATCTTGAATTATTCTGGGTTTTATAGTTTTCAGTCATATTTTTGCATGAAATCTGATATTTAGCCTGATAGCTGCTGAAGAAAGAAGGTTAATCTGGTGCCAGTATGCAATATGAGTTATAATGTGAATTGTTTTCTTTTAAAGGAGTATGATTATGCGTCAAGGGAAAATGAGTCGAAAAACACAGGAAACGGATATTTTTGTTTCAATTGTTTTTGAAGGATCCGGAACATCAAGTGTCAATACAGGAATAGGGTTTCTCGATCACATGCTGACGTTATTTGCCAAGCACTCTGGCGTCGACCTGAAAGTTGATGCAGAAGGTGATCTTCATATTGACGCGCACCATACCGCAGAAGATATTGGAATTGTTCTTGGAGAAGTAATTGCCAGAGCTTTGGGTGACAAGCGGGGGATTAGGCGCTACGGACATATGGTGCTGCCGATGGATGAAGCACTTATCTCTTCGGCGCTGGATTTATCGGGACGTCCCTTCCTTGTTTTTCAGGCTTCGTTTACGTCAGACACCATTGGCGGCTTTGACACACAACTCATAGAGGAGTTTTTCAGGGCAGTGGCTTTTAACGCCGGCATGACACTTCATCTTCAATGTCTGTATGGTAAAAATGACCATCATATTGCTGAGGGTCTTTTTAAATCATTTGCGCATAGTCTGTCCCAGGCCATAGAAATCGATCAATCAAACAAAGAGGCCGTACTTTCAACAAAAGGTACACTATAGGTATTCATTAGGAGGGTTATATGACCAAAACATTAGGCAACACCGATTTCATTCATCTGCCTGCTTACGCAAAGGGAAAAGTCAGGGATATTTTTGACTGCGGGGACTCACTGCTTATTGTTGTAAGCGACAGGATATCTGCGTTTGATGTCGTTTTTAACGAGCTTATTCCTTATAAGGGGGAAGTTCTCAACAGCATTGCCGCCTTCTGGTTTGATATGTTTAAAGAGATCATGCCAAATCATGTGATCAGCTGCGACCCGAAGGAATATCCTGAAGGTTTGTCGCAGTATGGAGAAGAACTGTCCGGCCGGTCGATGCTGGTTAAAAAAGCGAAAATGCTGCCTGCTGAATGTATTGTACGCGGTTATCTGGAGGGCTCAGCGCTTAAAGAGTATAAGAAAACCGGTCAGATTGGCGGCATCAAATTACCTGCCGGACTAAAGCAGGCAGATAGACTTCCAGAACCTATTTTTACGCCTTCAACCAAAGCA
>SLHU01000431.1 GCA_007135995.1 Clostridiales bacterium
GCACATGCGCCATCGCCGCCTCCTGCGACAACCGGAATACCCATTTTGAGTCCTGTTGCGGCCGCGGCAGCTTGACTGACATGTCCGACGATATCTGTACCGCGGTAAAGCTGCGGGAATTTCTGAATATCTATGGACAGGCTGGAAAAAATATCGCCCAGATACTCCTTTTTGGAGATGTCAATCCACTGAGCATGCGAAGCATCAGAATAATCAGTCGTGTCAATATTGCCGGTCAGCCGGCCAACGATAAAATCTTTGGCCTGGACAAACAATGCTGTCTTCGCGTATATCTGCGGCTGGTTGTGCTTGAGCCAGAGTACTTTGCACAGGCTGGAACGGGGATCCAGCACGTTGCCTGTCCGCTGATAGAGTGTATCACGGCCTATCTCCCGGTTAATCATTTCAGATTCAAAAGCAGCTCTGTGGTCAGAATGGATCATAGCCGGATGCAAAGGACTGCCCGTTTTGTCGAGCGGAAGACAGCCCAGCATATGTCCGCTTACCCCAATGGCCGCGATCTGTTTCATTTCATCCGGATATTCGGACAGCAGTTTGCGGGATGTTTCGCAGACCCCCTGCCACCATCGCTCAGCATCCTGCTGTGCTTCGCCTCCTTCATGCATCTGCGTCGGGTACGAAAAAGATGCAGAGGCGGCGGCTTTTCCGCTTTGGTGAATGAGTGTGCTTTTCAAGGCGCTTGTTCCCAGATCAAAAGCAAGTAAAAACATCAGCGATCACCTCTTTATTTAACTTTTATTATATCAGGAAAGGCTGCGCACTGCCTCTGACAGCTGCTGCGCTGCTTTTTGCACCATGGACCGCGGACAGCCGATGTTCATGCGCTGAAAGCCTTTGCCGCCCTGGCCAAAAGACGTTCCGGCGCTCAGCCACAACCCGGCTTTGCTGAGCATAAACTGATCCAGTTCAACGGCGCTCAATCCCAGCTGGCTGCAATCCAGCCACAGCAGATAGGTGCCTTCCGGCTGAATCATCCTGATCTGAGGAATATGCTGGCTTAAGTACGTGTTCAGCCAGCTGATAGTGCCTGCCAGGTACACAAGCAGCTCGTCGAGCCATGCCTGGCCCTGTTCGTAGGCAGTTTCGCAGGCAATCAGGCCCATGACCGACAGCAGGCCATACCCACTGGCTCTCAATTCGTTTTTGAATTTCTGCCTGATGTGACTGTTGCTGATAAAGATATTTGAGACTTGCAGACCGGCCAGGTTAAACGTCTTCGAGGGCGCGGTACACGTCAGCGTCTGCTGCGCAAGCGGCTCGCTCAGCTGCGCGAGCACCTCGTGCTTATGTCCCGCATAAACAAAATCCTGGTGAATTTCATCAGAGCAAATATACACGCCGTGCCGCACACAGATCTCCCCCATCGCGGTCAGCTCTTCTTTTGTCCAGACCCTGCCGACAGGATTATGCGGATTGCATAAAACAAATAGTTTGACCTGATGCCTGATAATCTGTTTTTCAAAATCATCAAGGTCAATTTGATATGTCTGGTTGTGATACGCCAGCTGATTAACGATCAACTGTCGTTTGTTTTTTTTAACCATCCCGGAAAAGGGTGCATACACTGGCTGCTGGATCATAACTGCCTGTCCCGGATTGGTTAGAGCGCGTATCGCGATGCCGATCGCGAAAACAACACCAGGTGTTTTAACCAGCCATTCCGGCTTTACAGACCAGCTGAACCGGTCTGCGTACCAGTTCTTTATGGCATTGAAATAACGGTCATCACTATCTGAGTAACCGAAAATGCCGTGTCTGACTTTCTCATCCAGCCGGTCCAGCACCGGCTGCGGCGCTTTGAAATCCATATCAGCGACCCACATCGGTAAAACATCATCTGGAATGCCGCGGTATCTGGCGGTATCATATTTCAAGCTATTGCTGTTATTTCTGTCGACGACTTCATCAAAAATACTCATAAATGATTACAATCCTCCGGCGCCTCTGATAACCAGCTGCGGTGCAGTGTGCGCTTCGTTTTCAAGTTCAATCGATCAGCGGCACCTCAGCATCAAATTACTTGTTGACGCCAGCGCGTCTGCTGAGCCGGACAGTGGATCGGACAGGGGATCAGGTACGCAGCGCCATCTAGTCTTCCAGGATCTGATAGGCCTGTTTTCTCAGGGCGCTGACCAGATCCTGATTTGTTCTGACAGGCTGCTGCAGCAGCAGGCCGCTGCTGCCCTGATCACCCGACTGATGGAAATCAGACCCGGCGATCGTTGCCAGCCCGTGGCGTCTGGCCCAAACCTGAGCAATATCATTTCGTGAATCCTGCCGCGGATTTGCGTTGAGTCCTTCGATACCGTCAAGCAAGGCAGGATCAACCACTGTCATCTTGTTGCGAAACGGATGTGCCTGAAAAAGCAGCAAACCCTGTTTGCGGCAAAGCTGACTGAATCTTTCAATCGTCAGCTTATATAAATGCGGAAACTCGAGCAGAAAAGAACGGTTCACGCCATACACAAGATAATCGTTCCAGTTTTCATAAAACCGGATTTCCATACCTGGCAGAACGGTCAGCTTCAGTGATTTCGCTGCTGCAAGCGCCGCGTAGTAGCCCGAAAGATACTGGTCGACCTGCTGCGGCCAGGATAAATGTGCCAGTTCGCTGAAAGTCTCCGGCGTATAATGGTCTGTGATGACAACCGCGTCGTAGCCGCAGTCCGCAGCCATCTGAATGCCGTCAGCTGCCTTAACATGTGCGCAGACACTGACTTCGCTTGTATGATGATGCATTTCTATTTTAAATTGTTTCATAAAATCACCCGAAAACTATTGTAACATATTTTATCCTTCAGCATGTCTTCACCGCGACTGATCTGCGTCAGCATCCGTAAGCTGAATGTGTGCATCCGCATCACATGCTTGACTGTATGGCCTGAGAACCTGGAAAACATCACTGGCTGCCAGTGAAAAAACGTGATGATATTCGTTGAGAATGACAAAATCTTTTCTGATCAGGGGTGAAAACTGTTTGCTTAAACTGTTATAATGAATAAAAACACAACATTATAAGAAAAAACTCAACACTTTCTTATGCTCGCTCAAGGAGGTACGCCCGTGAACAATCAGGAGATGATGAATAAAATCGAGACTGTTCTGGAAGACGCAAAAACCGGGGTTCTGGCGACGGTAGACGCAGAAGGCAGGCCGCATGCAAGGTGGATGACGCCTGTGGTGCTTGCCCAGTGGCCGCAGGCTTTATTTGCGGTGACTTCGCCAGATTTCCCCAAAATTCTTCAGCTGAATGCAAACAATAAAGTAGAATGGCTGATTCAAACGCGGGCGCTTGATCAGATCATTAATGTCCGCGGCGGGATTAATGTGCTTGATAACCCCTCGCTGAAAGCGCAGGTGATGGAGGCGATTGGCAGGAAGCTGACGGTTTTCTGGAAAATTAACAAAGACAAAACGGATTTTGTTATTCTGGAAACGGTGATCGACGAGGCCAGCTGGTACGCACCGATGAAGGGCCTGCGCGAAATTGTCAAATTCGGGCAGGGGGGAGTTTAATATGGGCATGGATCAGACAATTCAGAACTACGACAAGGAATTTTTGACCGGACTTCTTGAACAAATGGTTTTAATTCGCAGATTTGAGGAAAAGGCAGCACAAATGTACGGCCTTCAGAAGATTGGCGGGTTTTGCCATCTTTATATCGGCCAGGAAGCTGTGGCAGTAGGATCGATTGCAGCGCTGGACCTTAAGAAAGACTACGTCCTGACAGCTTATCGCGATCATGGGCACGCGCTTGCCTGCGGGATGGACGCCAATGCTGTCATGGCCGAGCTCTATGGTAAAATAACCGGCTGTTCGCGCGGTAAAGGCGGTTCCATGCATCTGTTTGATGTGGAAAAACACATGTACGGCGGTAACGGCATTGTTGGCGGACATATTCCTGTAGCAACC
>SLHU01000310.1 GCA_007135995.1 Clostridiales bacterium
ATCTGGATACCAGGCAAAGTGTCCCGTCGTTCATGGCGGCAATCCTGGCACTAAAAGCAAAATCCCTATAAATAACAGTTTAACTTGTTGCCATCTGGATTTTGTTGTAGTATAAATGAACAATTGCATTCTTTTTAAGGAGCGTTCAAATTCCATGAAATCTACAGGTCTAAATGACATACGAGAAATGTTTCTGTCTTTTTTTGAATCAAAGCAGCACCTGAGGCTGCCCAGTTTTTCCCTTGTTCCGCAAAATGATCCTTCCATTTTGCTGATCAACGCCGGTATGACACCGCTAAAACCTTATTTTACCGGCGCGCAGACACCGCCGTCACTTCGTGTGACAACCTGTCAGAAGTGCATTCGGACACCTGATATTGAGCGGGTGGGATTTACGTCAAGGCATGGCACATTTTTTGAGATGCTGGGCAACTTCTCATTTGGTGATTACTTTAAGGATGAGATTATTGTCTGGGCCTGGGAATTTTGCACCGGGGTTTTGGAGATGCCGGCAGATAAGCTTTATGTGTCAGTTTATGAGTCCGATGATGAGGCCTGGCAGATATGGCATGAAAAGGTTGGGTTAAGTCAGGATCGGATTGTGAGGCTTGGCAAAGAAGATAATTTCTGGGAACATGGAACTGGTCCGTGCGGCCCTTGTTCTGAGATTCATTTTGACCGCGGACCCGACAAAGGCTGCGGCAGGCCAGAATGTGCGGTTGGCTGCGATTGCGACCGATATGTTGAATTCTGGAATCTTGTTTTTACACAGTACAACAAAGAGGAAGACGGCACTTATACGCCGCTTGAAAAGAAAAATATTGATACCGGCGCTGGTTTGGAAAGACTCGCCTGTATTATGCAGAATGTAGACAACTTGTTTGAAGTTGACACAATTAGAGCTGTCCTGGATAAAGTGTGCAGCCTGGCCGGCACAGCGTATCATCAGAACCAGAAATCAGATGTGGCGATCCGGGTGGTTGCTGATCATATTCGCAGCACGACAATGATGATCTGTGATGGCATTATCCCGTCTAATGAAGGCAGAGGCTATGTATTAAGACGCCTGCTGCGCAGAGCAGCACGATATGGCAGACTCCTTGGCATTAAGGGTCTTTTTCTTGATGAATTGGCCTTGGTTGTGATCGGAGAATCAGCAGCGGCCTATCCTGAGCTTCAGCAGCGACGCGATTATATTATGAGAATAATTCGTCTTGAAGAAGAGCGTTTCAGTGAAACCATACAGCAGGGACTGGTGATTCTGGAAGACCTGATCGATACAGCGAAAAAAGACAAGGCTGATACATTAAAGGGCTTTGATGTTTTTCGCCTTCATGATACATATGGGTTTCCGCTGGACCTGACACGCGAGATTGCTGCGGAGCATGAAATTGGTATTGATGAACAAGGCTTCACAGAGGCGATGAACCAGCAGAAAAACAAGGCGCGCAGTGCTTTGCGGGATAAGAACGGTTCAGCCTGGAGCGATGCCGGACTGCCTGAAGGTATAGACCGTTCACGTGTGACCGATTTCAGCGGCTATGAAAAACTTGAGGAACTGGCTGAAGTGCTGTACCTGTTGACAACTGACGACAAGCCGCAGCTCGCTTCACACGCTGAAGCGGGGGAAAAGATTCAAGTCATCACAAACCGGACGCCTTTTTATGGCGAATCAGGCGGACAGGCAGGTGACCAGGGGGAAATCGTGCATGAAGGCGGTGTTTGCTGTATTGAGGACACAACGCGGACGCCTGAAGGTTTCTTTATTCACCGGGGGACAGTAAAGAGAGGTCATTTCAGGCCCGGTGACAAAGTGCTCATGAAGGTCAGCAATCAACTTCGTCTGGCAACAGCAAGAAATCATACGACAACCCATATTCTGCACAAGGCTTTAAAAGATATACTGGGTGAGCACGTCGCGCAGTCCGGATCATCTGTTTCTCCGGAACGGCTGCGATTTGACTTCACGCATTTTCAGCCGCTGACAGAAACTGAAAAAACGCAGATTGAAACAATTGTTAATCGTGTGATTCTGAGCAACGCAATTGTTAATACTGAAGAGATGTCAATAGACGAAGCTCGAAAACAAGATGTAGTCGCGCTGTTTGATGAAAAATATGGAGACAGGGTACGCGTTGTATCTGTCGGTGATTTTAGCCGTGAACTATGCGGCGGCACACATTTAACACGCGCGTCAGAAGCCTGTTATTTTAGCATTCTTTCTGAAAGCGGCATTGCAGCCGGGATCAGAAGAATTGAGGCTGTTACGGGTGAAGCGGCTTTCGCGGCAATCAGAAAACAGCAGGCGGCACTGAAAGAAGCGGCCGGATTGCTGAAAACGTCAACAGACGAAATCGGCAGAAGAATAGGTGTGCTGCTGGATCAGAACAAAGCATTGGAAAAGCAAGTAGATGAGCAGCATAAGAAACAGGCAGGTTCGGTTGCAGATACACTCGTGCAGGAGGCAGACGAAATCGGGGGCATTAAGCTGATTATCAGTAAGGTTGAGGCTGCTGATCAGCAGCTGCTGCGTGAGACTGCGGACAGAATCAAACAGAAAGCTGCGCCTGCGGTCGTCCTGCTTGCTGCTGAAGCAGATGGCAAAGTATTATGGGTGGCAATGGCTTCAAAAGAGTCACTGGCAAAAGGTATTCATGCGGGAAACCTGGTTCGTGAGGCAGCCCGTATAACCGGAGGAGGCGGCGGCGGCCGGCCGGATATGGCACAGGCCGGCGGCAAAAGTCCCGATAAGATCGGCGAAGCGCTTCAGAAAGTCAGAAGTTTTGCACTGCAGACTTTGGAAGGAAAGTGAGATAAGGCAATGGCTGATTGTATTTTCTGCAAAATCGCACAAGGAGAAATTCCGGCAAACATCGTTTTTGAAAATGAACAGGTGATTGTTTTTCATGATATAAAACCAGCAGCGCCTGTCCATGTCCTGATTGTACCCAAAAAACATATTTCAGATGCAATGGCACTTGACCAGGATGCTGACGGACCAGCGATCGCATGGGTTTTGTTTCAGGCAGCAGCTGAGGCTGCCAGACTGCTGGGTGTTGATAAAAAAGGATTTCGGCTGATCAATAACTGCGGCAAGGATGGCGGGCAGACGATTGACCATATCCACATGCATCTGATTGGCGGCATAACATTGGGAGAAGGTCTTATCTGATATCTGCTGGATTGTACAAGGGTTATCATATCTGTCCCGGCAGATCAAGACCGGGAATATGGCAAACGCGCCTTGATCATATCTGAGAAAGACACTTTATGCCGATTGACAGTTGACTTGAACAGGTGTAAACGAGTATAATATTGCATGATGTGACTTAAATCAAGTTGTTACAAACATAAGTCGCACTAGTTATCGCCGTGAGGGGAGGGAAGCAGATGTCAGAAGTCAGAGTTAAAGAAAACGAGTCCCTTGACAGTGCACTCAGACGTTTTAAACGTTCGTGTGCAAGGTCCGGCGTTCTTGCAGAAGTTCGGAAGCGCGAACACTATGAAAAACCTAGTGTTAAGCGTAAGAAAAAATCTGAGGCAGCCAGAAAAAGAAAACGCTGATGATTGAACTTGCCGCTGGCAAATCAGAAGATAAGCTGGAGGAATGAGACCGCATACCTGATAGATCTGATACACATTTGATTCTGACCGACACGTTCTGAAGAATCGTGTGAATCTTATATCAGGGGAGGCTCGTTAGTTTAACAGCTTCATCAGAAGAGACGCCGGGGACCATATGAAAATTTCAGCCGTTATATGCGGTTGTCAGTTGGAACCAGAATGATCAGATCAAATAATCTGACAGTCGGCAGCAGGAAATTATGTATTATGGTAGGGGCTCGATGTCTGAAAAAAGATATCGGGCTCTTATTGACTCAAGACAAACTGAGGCCGGAATAATTATTTTCAGGCACAAGCTGA
>SLHU01000257.1 GCA_007135995.1 Clostridiales bacterium
AATGAAACTGCGCGAAGAATGACTCTAGAGAATGAACGAAGAGAAATGTTTTTGAAAATGCCGATCACGTAAGAAACATTGTATGCTAAAATCTGGATGGAATAACAAGCCAGTGCTGATAACTGTGAGTGAGGAAAACTTAACATGATCAAGCTGCGAAAAATTAATCCTGACAATATATGGAAGGTGACAAATCTGACTGTTCATGATTCTCAAAAGCATTTTGTGGCCAGTAATACTGATAGCCTGCTGGAAGCTTATTTGGCTATAATCGAAGGACAAGTCGCGTTGCCCTTTGCGATTTATCATGATGATCTTCTTGTTGGATTTGTCATGTTTGGTTACGGGTCAAGTGAAGATGCAGATGAGCCATTGATCGCAGATGGAAATTATCTGATGTGGCGATTTATGATTGATCAGCAATTTCAAGGCAGAGGATATGGAAAAGAAGCACTCAAGGCATCGCTTGACTATATACGTACATATCCCTGCGGCCCTGCACAGTATTGCTGGCTTTCATATGAGCCTGAAAATACGGCAGCCAGATCATTATATGCTTCTATGGGTTTTAACGAAAATGGTGAAACGTGCGGCAACGAGATTGTGACTGTTATTAAGCTATAGACCGCGGACTAGATTGCGGTCTATATTGATCAACGCCGTAAACGTTGTCATTTATTCGAAATTGCCGTAACATTTGTGTTTGACAGAGTTAACTTTCTGCTTTATCTTATTATTTGTCACTCGTGTGCTATGCCATCGATGTGTAGCTTTTTCCATCTGATGGCTGGCGTTTGGTGACGCTGACATCTTCCAGCGAGTGCCGGGACTTCTCATTTTTAGCAGTGTGAAGCAATAGCCTGTTCACGATCGTCAGCTTGAAACATGATATGCATTTAACATCAGTTTGCATTCAAATTAATGAAATGACAACAGAGCAGAAGGAGAAAATCAATGAAAAGGACATTTAAAGTAACGGTATTGCTGGCAATCGTTTTAAGTCTCGCACTGATTGCACTGGCCTGTGGTAATGGTACAGCTGAAGATACAACCACAACCACTCAGACGACAGAGGAGACAACTGAAGAAACGACAGAAGAAACAACAAAGCCTGATGAAACCAGTGAAGAAACAACTCAGCCGGAAGATGATTTCGAACCGGCAGACATCAGGATTGGTGCTTTGCGAGGCCCGACAGGGATGGGTCTGGTTCATCTGATGGCCAGCCAGGATGCCGGAACAACAGCAAACAATTATCAGTTTGCGTTAGCGAGCGCGCCTGATGAGATCGTTGCCAGTCTGACCAGCGGCCAGATTGATATTGCCGCCGTGCCGACTAATCTGGCTGCTGTCTTGTATCAGCGGACGAATCAACGGGTGAAACTGCTGGCGGTTAATACACTGGGGGTCTTATATATTCTGGAAAACGGCGACTTAGTTCAAAGTATCGCTGATTTAGAGGGCCAGACCCTTGAGTCAACAGGTCAGGGCGCTGTTCCTGAGTATGCTCTGAATTACATTTTAGCTGAAAATGGTTTGACAGACTCAGTTGAAATCATTTTCCGGTCTGAACATGCTGAGCTTGCGACGCTGGCTGTCGCTGGCCAGGCAGATCTCGTCATGCTGCCTGAACCCTTTGTGACAAGTGTTCTCAACCAGAATTCAGATTTCAGAATCGCGCTGAATCTGACGCAAGAGTGGCAGGCTGTTGAAGCAGCTCAAGGCAGAAGCAGCGAGCTGGCAATGGGCGCTCTGGTTGTGCACAGTGATTTTGCTGAGCAGCACCCGCAGGCGCTTGCCCGTTTCCTTGAAGAATTTGAGGCTTCGGCAGAGGCTGCCAACGCTGACCCCTCATTAACCGGGGCGCTCGTTGAGCAGTACGGCATCATGCCCAGTGCTCAGGTTGCGGCCAGTGCTGTTCCGAACGCCAACATTGTTGCTATCTATGGTTCTGATATGCAGACGATGCTCGCACCTTTCTATGAAGTTTTATTCAGTGCGAATCCACAGTCTGTTGGCGGTGTGCTGCCGGACAATGATTTTTATTATATTCCCTAAGCCAGAGCATGGCTGAAATGCGGTTAACACCAAATTCAAGAGGTTAAGCGACATCATGTAGTGGCGAAAGTCCCTTCTCAACCTGCGGTTGAGAAGGGGATCGTTCGTATTGTTAATCATTACACCCGAAAGGGTGGCTAAATGTCGCCTGCTTTTTCCCATTCATATTCTCCATGTGATAGAATAAGTCCATGAAAAAACAAGAGCAGAAAAGCAGACTTCTAAAGAAAGAAAAGATTCATCAAGAGCCGCAAAGCGCCGGGACAAACAGTTGGTTTTCCCGGTTTCGCTGGGTTTTTGTCACGCTGTTCTGGCTTGGATTATGGCAGCTGGCTTACTGGATCATTGACCAGGACATATTACTGGCGTCGCCTGTACAAGTCACATCCCGCTTTTTAAGCCTGATCAGCCAGCTTGTTTTCTGGCAGATTACTTTGTATTCACTGAGCCGGATCATGGCTGGTTTTCTGCTTGGCTTGCTCGCGGGCAGTGTGCTTGCTGTCGGCACCGTTTTTTTTCGTCCTGTCTATGCGCTTTTCTATCCGGTGATCAGCGCAATCAGGGCTACGCCTGTCTCGTCCTTTATCATCCTGGCTTTAGTCTGGATGACAAGCAACCGGGTTGTGATCTTCATTGTTTTTCTCATGGTCATGCCGATCGTCTGGGCTAATTTATCTGAAGGCATCAAGAAGACAGACCCTGAACTGCTGGAAATGGCGCATATTTTCCGGCTTAGCCGCGGCCAGATCATCAGATCTGTTTATTTACCGTCTATTTCCCCGTTTTTTATGAGCGCCGCGATTACCAGTTTGGGTCTTGGCTGGAAGGCAGGGATTGCTGCCGAAGTATTGAGTACGCCTCAATTTTCTTTGGGAAGGCGTTTATATGAGTCGAAAATATATCTGGAGACAATAGACCTGATGACATTCACGGCTGTTGTGATCCTGCTCAGCTTGCTTTTGGAGCAGGTGCTGATCAAGACTTTGCGCCGGGCCGAAGGGTCTTTCAGGCATAAGCCGGGAAAGAGCAGGTGAGTATATGGCGATTGTGTTAGATCAGGTCACGAAGACGTATGGCGATCTGAAAGTACTGGATAAACTGTCACTCACTTTTCCCGATACAGGCATTATTGGATTGTTTGGACCTTCAGGATGCGGCAAAACGACGCTGATACACTTGATAGCCGGTTTACAGCAGGCAGACAGCGGCAGCATTCACAATATCAAGGCGCATTCGGTCAGCATGGTTTTTCAGGAGGACAGGCTGCTGCCATGGATGACAGCTGGTGATAACCTTAATTTGATTTATAATGATATCAGCAAGACCAAGCTGTGGCTTGAACGCCTGCAGATTGAACACCAGCAGGATGCTTATCCGGATGAACTCAGCGGCGGAATGAAAAGAAGGCTGGCTCTGGCCAGGGCTTTGGGCTTCAAGGCGGATCTGCTGCTGCTCGATGAACCGTTCAAGGGACTGGATATAAAACTGAAGCATCAGATTTATCCATATGTTAAACAGTGCGGCAGTGAGAAACTGGTGATCCTGGTGACACATGATCCCAGTGAGATCATGGGGCTGGCCGATTTCATCTGGTCTGCCGGCGGACCGCCGCTGACGCTAAAGAAAATTGACCATGATTTGTTTTCGAAGCACTGGCTGCAGACTGACGCGGACTTTGTCTAATGGCGGTTCCAGGCGCAAAGCACTGCCTCCAGCAGATCCATGATTAAAAAAAGAATGAAGCCGACAAGTGATAAAACCAGAATTCCCAGATACATCTGTACATAATTGATTCTGGACCAGGCGTCCAGAATATAGTATCCCATGCCATATGTGGTGCCATATCCCTCAATGAAGAACAAAAC
>SLHU01000183.1 GCA_007135995.1 Clostridiales bacterium
ATACGTTCTGCGGTCAATTACCCGCTTGGCCTTGCCTTCACTTCTTGGAATACTTCGCGGCTCAACCAGCGTTATTTTAGCCGACAGTCCAAGCACTGACTGAATCTCTGTGTTCAGGCGGCGTTCAATCAGTTCAATTTCTTTGATTGAATCAGAAAAGAATGCCTGCGTCATCTCAATCTGAACTTCCATTCGATCAAGGTTGCTGACCCGATCCACATAAATCATATAATGGGGTTCAACTTCGCCGTAATTGAGCAGAATCGACTCAATTTGTGTGGGGAAAACATTCACCCCCCGGATAATCAGCATATCATCCGCACGGCCTGTAACCTTATCCATTCGAACAGTCGTTCTTCCGCAGGCACATGGTTCATAGAAAAGTCTGGTCAAGTCATGCGTATTATAACGAATCAGCGGTGTTCCTTCCTTTGTTACACTTGAAAAAACCAGTTCACCCAACTCACCTTCAGGCAATGGTTTTCCTGTTTCAGAGTCAACCACTTCAGCGATGAAATGGTCTGATTGTATGTGGAGCCGTTCCCCTGCATCACAGCTGATGGATACACCCGGTCCCATTGTCTCTGAAAGTCCGTAGATGTCAAACGCTCGCAGACCCAGCTTCGCTTCTATCTGTTTTTTCATCTCCAGCGACCAGGGCTCAGCGCCAAATATACCCATTTTCAAGTGCAGATCATCAGGGCCAATACCCTGCGATGCCATTTCATCTGCCAGGTGCAACGCGTACGAAGGGGTGCAGGCCAGGGCTGTGGGTTTAAAATCAAGCAAGATCTGGATCTGCCGCTTGGTATTGCCTGATGAGACAGGAATTGCTGTTGCGCCCATTTTCTCAGCACCATAATGCAGTCCCAGACCACCTGTAAATAAGCCGTACCCATAGGACACATGGAGAATATCTTTTCTGGTCATGCCCGTGGCCGCTAAAGCTCTGCAGCAACATTCACTCCAGACATCAATATCATTTTTTGTATAACCTACAACCTTCTGCTTTCCGGTTGTTCCTGACGAGGAATGAATTCTGATGATATCGTCCATAGGAACCGCAAACGTACCATACGGATAATTCCCGCGCATATCTTCTTTATCGGTGAAAGGCAGATGAGATAGGTCATCAATCGACCGGATGTCATCCGGTCTGATTCCGGCTGCTTTCATTTTCTCAGTATAATAGGGCACACAACCATACATCCGGCTGACACATTGTCTCAGTCTCTCACCCTGAAGCTGCCTGATCTTTTCATATGGCATCGTTTCCATTTCTTTGTTCCAGATATCATACTTCATTGCAATTCCTCCTCGTAACCTGCATTATTATGAGTAAAAATAAACGTTTTTGTCAAGAAATCATTCATTTACATATATACCTTAACATGTAGATTATTCACTTGCTATTTCAGTTTCGGTTTTTCTGCTGCTTACATGCTGCACCGCACGGATTGCGTCAGCAAATAATATAACGGACTGACCAAGGTCGGGAAGAAAGCGGTAAACCTCATCGGCAAGCACCAGCTCAAAAAACTTGCCGAAACTGGCGATAAACCCGCTACGGTTCAGAACGGGGAATTTTTTGTGGCAGGGGGGTTCGCCGGCATCACTTGTAAACATCATCCCCTGTTCGTAAAAGCTGACATGACCATGACTGATCCTATGAAATCTGCCTGTCAATTTATCTGCAATCTGCAATTCTGCTTTTTGCTCCAGCCGACAACCTTGTCTGGCAAACTGATCAACCATCTTCTCAATTTGCCAGGTGTGCCAGTCACATGGAGTAGCCGGCAGTATCATGCTCGGGATATGAGGTGTCAGCGGATGCAGAAAACCTTGCAGACTGAGATGCATGCCAAACCCGCAGGCTTCACATACGATTTTAAACCGCTTTGAGCGCATGATCAGATCTTTGCCGCATGATGGGCATTTATGGCATAAATTATGCAGCCCTCTGGCGGGCGCAGTTGAAAAATAGCGGATCTTGTTTTTTTCCTGCCATGTATATTCATTATATGTCAGTGCTTCCCGTATGTGTACCTCAATTGACGCTTCATCCATGCTTTCCACCTGGTTCGCATGCAGCAGGACTTTTGCATCTACAAAGACTTTGCCAATGCGAATCCAGCTTTCTGACCAGCGCGGCCAGCTAAAATAGGCACCCTTGGTATGAACAATCACAATAGAGCAGTTTGTTTTTTTGATAAACCGGCCGATCGCAGTGTCGATCGAAAGCATGCTGCCATCAATTGATCGCTGCCCTTCAGGATAGATGCCTAGAACACCGTGTTTGCGGACAACCTTGAGCATTTGCTTGACAGCCTGTGTGTCTGTTCTGAACTGTACCTTTGGAATTGTACGTGACGCCTGCAAAATAAAACGGATAAAACGAATACGGTAAAAAATGCTCGTTGTAACAAAATGAACGTGGCGCGGCCAGAATACCAGCGCCATATAAACAGGATCAAGAAATGAAGGGTGGTTTCCCAGCGCGATCACAGGTCCTTTCAGATTCCTGATAGCGGGATCTTTCCTGATCCTTGCTCTCATTAAAAAGACAGCCACCAGCTTTAAGAAATTCACCAGCAGAAAATAAATAATGCGTACTGGAGGAAGTGATGCATCATAAACCTTTTTCTCGTTTTTCACAATGTGGGTCTGCTCCTCTATTCTTCTAGCCGATTTTCCGATGGCTGGCGGATCTTTTTCATTGATAGGGATATTCTTTTTCGCGCTGCGTCAATGCTAAGCACTCTAACTTGAACAGCCTGTCCTGTTTTTACAACATCCATAGGACGGCTTACATAGTGGTCAGCCAATTCAGAGATGTGAACCAACCCGTCCTGATGAACCCCAATATCTACAAATGCACCGAAGTCAGCGACATTTCTGACCACTCCCTGAAGAACCATGTCGGGTTTCAAATCATCCATTTCAAGAACATCAGCTCGCAAAACAGGTTGCGGCAGTTCATCCCGCGGATCACGTCCTGGCCTGGCCAAAGCGTTTATCACATCGTTTAAAGTCAATATGCCCAGTCCTGCTTTTTCAGCAAGTTCCTCTGCTGCAAGCTTTTTCGCTTTTTCAGCCAGCGCAGGGGACGGCTGGCAGTCAAGCAGTTCGCTCAGCTTATACACCTGCTCGTATGATTCCGGGTGGACTGACGTGTTGTCGAGTATCTCGCTGCCTCCGGGGATTCTCAGGAATCCGGCACTTTGCTCAAATGCCTTAGGGCCCATTCGCGGCACTTTGAGCAGTTCCTTTCTGCTGATGAAACGTCCTTTCTGTTCTCTGTAGCTAATTATATTCTTAGCCAGCGTTGTGTTCAATCCTGCAATATACGTCAGCAGCGCCGCAGAAGCCGTATTCAAGTCGACTCCCACCTGGTTCACACATGCCTCCACAACCCCTCCCAGCACTTCATTCAGACGCTTCTGACTCATATCATGCTGATATTGACCCACGCCAATAGATCGCGGCTCAATCTTTACCAGTTCGGCCAGCGGATCCTGGACTCGTCTGGCGATTGATACGGCACTGCGAAGCGAAACGTCATAATCAGGAAACTCTTCTGCAGCTTCTGGTGAAGCAGAATAAACACTGGCACCGGATTCACTGACAACAAGATACGGCACTCGAGTCTGGTGCGCTTTCATCAGCTGGCCAATAAACCGTTCTGTCTCTCTTGAAGCGGTGCCGTTTCCAATGGTGATCAGTGATACCTGATGCTGTTCCATTTTATCAAGAATCGTTTTGCCAGCCTCATTCAGCTTGTTGTGCGGCGGTGTCGGGTAAATCACACCAGTATCCAGCACCCGGCCGGTCTGATCAACAACAGCCAGCTTGCAGCCTGTCCGAAAGCCTGGATCAATACCTAACACGATCCTGTTCCTTATGGGCGGCTGCAGCA
>SLHU01000028.1 GCA_007135995.1 Clostridiales bacterium
CTTCCGCGTCTTCTGTGTCCAACGGCACCTGCTCAGCGGCGTAGTATTGCTCTCTGAATAAAAACATCACAACATCCGCATCCTGCTCAATTGCACCTGAATCACGCAGGTCAGAGAGCATGGGTTTTTTGTCTGAGCGCTGTTCGCAGGCCCTGCTCAGCTGTGACAAGGCGATCACAGGAACATTCAGCTCTCTCGCCATGATTTTCAGTGTCCGTGATATTTCTGATATTTCCTGCTGCCGGCTGTCTGCCCGGCTCTTTCCGCTGCTGCTCATCAGCTGCAGATAGTCAATGACAACCAGTCCCAGCTTGTTTTCAAGCTTCAGCTGCCGGCACTTTGACATCATCTCCATCACACCGGTACCTGACCGGTCGTCTATATAGATGGGTGCAGCATATAAGGGCGGCAGTGCTCTGGCTATTTTATCCCAGTCATCATGCTGCAGTTCACCTGAATTCAACAAACTGGCATTCACAAGCGATTGTGAACTGAGCATACGGTGACTGATTTCTTCTTTAGACATCTCCAGACTGAAAATAGCTGCCGGCACGTGGTATAAGGTCGCTGCCTTCTGAGCAATATTAAGTGCGAAGGCTGATTTCCCCATGGCCGGGCGTGCGGCAACAATAATCAGTCCGCCTGGCCTCATGCCGCCCAGAAGTTTATCAAGCCGGTGATAACCAGTCATCACCACATGCTCACGCTTCTTGCCGCGGGCCATGGCCGACAATTCATTGACTGTACGACCCATAATATCTTTCAGATGTTCAAACCCGGTCGCATCACGGTTTTCTCTGATCTCATAGATTCGTTTGGCAGCAACATCAAGCAGTATATCAGCTTCTTCTGAATCTCCGTAGCACAGACCTGTGATCTCTTCCATCGCAGCGATCAGACGCCTGAGTATTGATTTTTGACGCACCAGCTCGGCATAGTGTCCTGCCCTTGATACCAGCGGCACCTTGTCCGGCAATGAACTGATATATGACAGACCGCCCACCTTCTCCAGCTGCTGTCTGTTTTCGAGCAGATCCGATACAGTGATGATATCAACAGGTCTGCTGCCCAGATAAAGCTCACAGACAGCATCATAAATCAGACGGTGATCAGGCCGATAAAAATCGTCTGTTTTCAGCTGAGCGGTTATTTCAGCCAGTGGTTTTTCGCCGGAAAACGCACAGCCAAGCACTGACTGCTCCGCCTGCTGGTTATTCGGCAGTATCTTGCCCAGGCTGCGGGCTGTTTTTTCACCTGACGGCTGGTTCATATTATGTGCTCCTCCGGTCGAATAAGTGCTCAGAGAGCAACAACTTTAATTTTCAGAGGAAAAGACACTTCACTCAGAAGTCTGACATCAATTGTATACTCGCCAAGGCTCTTGATCGGCTGGCTGATCTGTATGCCGCGCTTGTCTATCTTGAAACCTGCATCGGCCAGTACCTGTGCGACATCCATAGCCGTTATCGCGCCGTAAAGCCTGCCGCCTTCACCGCACTTGACAGGCAGCTCAAAAACTTGATCTTTCAGTTTTTCCGCAGTATCCTGCGCTTCTTTGAGTGCCTTCTGATGTTTCGCCGCTTCTGCTTTCTTACGCGTTTTAACAATATTCAGATTCTCCGGAGTTGCCTCCAGTGCCAGCTGCTTGCGGAACAAAAAGTTTCTGGCATATCCATCATTGACATTCACAATATCGTCAACCTTGCCAAGATTCTTTACATCCTGGATTAAAACAACTTTCATAATATATCCTCCTGCGTATTTACTGGCCTGTCTGCCCGTCCATTGATTCAATGCTGATGATCAGGCAGTCTTTTCCGATGATCATAGGCCAACCCGTTCTGATCAGAACAAGGGTGTGCCTTTTTCTGATCAGAACGGATGCGGCGTGAATGTATTGTATCATACTCGCTGCGCAACTATCGACTCATCAGTAAAAGAAACCATTCATCCTGTTTTCAAAGACAGAAAAAGGCAGACCGCTAACAGGGTCTGCCATATCTGTCAATCTATCAGTGTGCTGAATGCCGGTTTTATTCGCCTGTATAAGGCAATAAAGCGACAAGTCTTGCTCTTTTTATGGCAATCGTCAGCTCGCGCTGATGACGTGCACAGTTGCCTGACATTCTCTTGGGCAGAATCTTGCCTCTTTCAGAAACAAATTTCCGCAGCCGTCCCAGGTCTTTATAATTGATATGTTCTACTTTATCGGCGCAGAAGGCACAGATTTTACGTCTTGTACGACGCGGACGTCCTCTGCCTTCAAAGCGGCCGCCTCTTCTTTCGTCAGCCATGGCTGTTCTCCTTTCTTAAGTACATCACAGGTCGAAGGGCAGCGCTGTATCATCGTCAGGTCCGGGAGAAAAACCGTCTCCGCCATTATTGCTGTTACCAGACTGCTCTCTATTCTGACTTTGACTCTGGCTCTCTTTTGCGGCAGAGGTTTCGTATCCACCGCCTCCGCCCGAAGGCTTCGAGTCAGCGAAATGCAGTTCATCAGCGATAACTTCAGTTGAAATCCGGCGATTTCCTTC
This sequence comes from Clostridiales bacterium, assembly GCA_007135995.1. Lineage (GTDB taxonomy): Bacteria > Bacillota > Clostridia > Saccharofermentanales > UBA5734 > SLHU01. Next base: position 2,535 of record SLHU01000028.1, read on the forward strand.
AGCATCCTCCCAATTACGGACTTGAATGCTGCCTACAACGACAATACGTGATCCCTTATGCAGATAGCGGCTGGCAAATTCTGCCTGCTGCCGCCAGGCAACAATCGGAATAAAATCTGCCTGGCGCTCACCGTTCGCATTTTTAAACCTGCGGTCAACCGCAATTGAAAAAGATGCAACGGGTATCTGACTGGCGGTTGTCCGCAGTTCAGGATCGCGTGTTAGTCTGCCCATCAAAATTGCTTTGTTCATAATGTCTCTTTCTGACTTTTAGTCGTCAGTACGGATAATCAGATATCGCATAACGCCATCTGTTATTCTCAGATTACGCTCCAGCTCTTTGGGGTATTCCGCATCCGCACTGAAATTGATCAGGTAATAATAACCTTCTCTCTGGTCATCGATTTCGTATGCGAGTCTTTTTTTGCCCCATGCGTCTACATTCTCAATGGTACCAGCTGATTCAATCATCGATTGAACGCGTTCAGACAAAGCTTTGACTGCTTCTTCGCCAAGAACCGGATTCAGAATGCACATAAGTTCATACTTTCTAGTCACGAGTTTCACCTCCTCCTGGACTAAACGGCTCTGCATGCTTGCAGAGCGAGGATATAAGATCTGCTGTTAAAGACAGCACAATAAACTATATCATGGTGTTCCCCGTGCGTCAAGAAGGTCTGCAGATGATTCTGATAACGACTGGTATGTTAAATGTCACCGGCTGATTGACAAAACATCCTGTTTCAGTTATCTCAAAGCAGTGCCGCTGCCGGCCGGACCTGCCCTGCATCCTTATCATACAACTAACGGGATTAATTATCTTCGTTCTGCATCTGCTATTTTCTTTCAGAACATGACAAAACCGACAAAACCTGATCAATCAGACACAAAATCTGATCAGCGGTTTGCTTGTAATCAGCCAGACCGCCGCCAAACGGATCGATTATCTGGGTTTTTGATGCGTCCGCGCATTCAGCAAGCGACATTATTTTATCAGCTGCGCGGGGAAAAATCTGTTTTAGAAGGTCACGATGCTGGTCTGTCATCGTCAGGATCAGATCGCTTTGCTCGATCAGTTCTTTACAGACCGGCCGGGCCCGGTGACCGGTTAGATCAAGCTGATAATGATCCATCATAATGTGCTGCGCAAGGGCGCTGGCCGGCTGGCCCGGAACAGCAGCCAGGCCGGCCGAACTGGCCTGCCATTCATCTGCTTTGCAGCGATCATTAAAAAAATACTCAGCCATCGGGCTGCGGCAAGTATTGCCTGTGCAGACAAACAGCAGCCGCTTCCGGTTTTGCATAGGTTGTGTGTCACCTGCCGCGGCAGCCTTCACCAGCCGGTTCATGTAAGCTTCTGATTCAGGATAGCCGGACAGGCCTTCCGTTATAATCCAGTCCAGATGCCGGCAGTCCAGCAGCCTCAGCGCGGCGAACAAAGCAGCACCCGCAGCTCTGGCGTCAGGCTGGTCAGCATAGAAAATGACCGGCACATCATCCGTAAAGCGATCCGCTTTGTGCTGCAGCGGGCTGCAGCCTTCATGCTCACTTGACAGGTCAATTTCTGAAAGCATCATTTTCTCTGCATCATCAATTGCGCGAAGTAAAGACCGGCTGCAGAACAAACCAGCCTTCAGTCCTGTCTGCCTGACTTTATGAATTTCAGCCATCACACGCTGTGCCCGACTGGCCGGGTCGGGATCATCAACCAGTCTGATCATTGCACGGGGCGCGTAGTGCCGGTATTTCACGCCGGGAGAACGAACTGGCTCCTGCAGCCGGCCATCCTGGCCGTCTGCTTCTGGCTGCGCGCAGATATAACCCATGGGTGCAATGACCGCATCGATCTGCTGGCGCGAAACACTGCCTGGCCTGAGTATCCGAGGCGTATCACCGGTGATGTCAAGAACGGTTGACTCCAGGCCCAGCACACTTTCACCTGCATCAATGATCCAGGAGACACGGCCGCTGAGATCAATACTGACATGCCAGGCGCGCGTCGGACTGGGTCGGCCGGAACGATTGGCAGAAGGAGCGGCAACCGGCACGCCTGCCAGTTCAATCAACAGCCGGGCTACTGGATGTGACGGAATGCGAACAGCAACTGTATCAAGGCCGGCCGTCACATCATCACTCACAGCAGAAGCTTTTTTCATCACCAGCGTCAGCGGACCAGGCGCGAAAGCCGCGAACAGCGCCTGAGCCAGAGGCGGGATGCCATCCGTGATATCACGCAAATCATCAACAGAACTGATATGAACAATCAGCGGGTTGTCCGCCGGCCTTCCTTTAGCCAGAAAGATGGCTCTGACAGCTTGTGAATCAAGCGCATTCGCCCCAAGTCCGTAAACCGTTTCAGTTGGAAAAGCAACCAGTTCACCTTTTTTCAGGGCTCGGGCAGCGGCTGCCAGCTGCTGCGGGTCCGGATGGTGCGGGTCAACCATTAACTGGTTTGTCTTTACTTGTCTGTTGATGATCTTTGCTGCATATTGATCTGACCAGCTGTTCATACAACATCACCTTCATTTAAATCATCAGGCTGTTCTGCCATCTGCAGACTTTCGATAATTTCATGAAGATCGCCTCCAAGTATTGCATCCAGGCGGTAAAGTGTCAGGCCGATCCGGTGGTCCGATACTCTGCCCTGATGATAATTATACGTGCGGATCCGTTCACTGCGGTCACCCGTTCCCACCTGGTTTTTCCGGTCTGAGGCGATTGACCCGTGCTGCTGTGACTGCTCAATTTCCAGCAGCCTGGCTTTTAAGACCGCCATCGCCTTGTCCTTGTTTTTATGCTGCGAGCGCTGGTCCTGACAGGTGACAACCAGCCCGCTTGGCTTATGTGTTATGCGAATAGCTGAATCTGTTTTATTCACATGCTGACCGCCGGCACCGGAAGCACGAAATGTGTCAATTTCCAGATCATTTTGATTAATGGAGACTTCGACATCGTCCGCTTCCGGCAAAACAGCGACCGTTACCGTGGATGTATGGATCCGTCCGCCGGACTCAGTGACAGGAACTCGCTGAACCCGGTGTACGCCGCTTTCATATTTCAGGTGACTATAGGCTCCTTTGCCTTCAATCATGAAGATAATTTCCTTAAACCCGCCCAGCTCAGTTTCACTGGCTTCAATGACATCTGTCTTCCAGCCTCTGCTTTCAGCGTAATTCGCATACATGCGAAATAAAACGCCGGCAAACAGCGCCGCTTCATCTCCGCCGGCGCCGCCCCTGATCTCCATAATGACATTGCGTTTATCGTTGGGATCCTGCGGCGTCAGCGCCAGCTTTAGTTTTCTTATCAGTTTTCGTCTCTGCTCATTGAGCAGGTCTATATCCTCTTTGATCAGCGCCCGCATGTCTGCTTCATCAGCATCTTTGAGCAGTTCGTTGTTTTCAGCAAGCGACTGCTCAAGCTCATTCAAAGTCTTAAAATCTGAAACCAGCGGTTCAATTTCCGCATGTTCCGATATCAGCTGGCGGTATCGCTGCTGATCTGCCAGTACAGACGGATCTGACAACAGCAGGTTCAGTTCATCGTATCTTGATTGCATGCTCCTTAATCGATCAAACATAGTCAACCCTTTCTGTTTCTGCAACTTGTAATTATACCATATTTGTCAACACGCAGCAGGCTTTATGTGTGCTCTTTTCTTACCCGGCAAGAGTAGATTATTCATTGCATCTGCGATATAATACGATGGAGTTTTTGTCAGCTGCCGCCAGCATAAATGACGGCTGTCCAGAATCTTTTACTGAAAGGGGTAAAAATATGCAGAAAACACATGAAGTTGAACAGATGACCTGTATCGCAAAAGGTCCCAATCATGGTCCTGCGCCGATTCCTGAAGAGGGTCGCTGGATTAAAGCCCGTGAAATTAAAGATATTTCCGGTTTCACCCACGGAGTTGGCTGGTGTGCGCCTCAGCAGGGCACCTGCAAGCTTTCACTCAATATCAAGGAAGGCGTGATCCAGGAAGCCCTGATTGAAACAATCGGATGCACCGGTATGACCCACTCAGCCGCGATGGCTGCTGAGATACTGACCGGGAAAACGATCCTTGAAGCGCTTAATACAGATCTTGTCTGTGATGCGATCAATACCGCGATGCGTGAGCTTTTTCTTCAGATTGTCTATGGACGCAGCCAGTCTGCTTTTTCTGAAGGCGGCCTGCCGGTCGGTGCCTCACTGGAAGATCTTGGCAAAGGACTTCGCAGTTCTGTCGGCACCATGTTCAGCACAGTCGATAAAGGGCCGCGCTATCTTGAGCTGACTGAAGGATATGTGCTCAAGCTGGGGCTTGATGATAATGATGAGATAATCGGTTATCAGTTCCTTAAGATCGGTCCTATGCTGGAAATGATCAAAAAAGGGACAGATGCGAATGAAGCTTACCAGAGTAATATCGGCACCTATGGCCGTTTTGACGAAGCTGTCCGCACGATTGATCCACGGCACGAATAACACAGCCGACTGAGAAAGGAGCCTGCAACATGGCATTATTTGAGAGTTATAGCCGCAGAATTGACAAAGTTAACGCTGCACTGAATGAATATGGAATTGCGTCGCTTGATGAAGCGCAAGAAATCTGCAAGGCGAAAGGTATTGATCCGTATGGCATCTGCAAGGAAACACAGGCGATTGCCTTTGAGAACGCTGCATGGGCCTATGTAGCCGGTGCTGCCATCGCCATCAAAAAGGGCTGTGCCAAAGCAGCCGACGCCGCTGAAGCGATCGGTATCGGGCTGCAGTCATTCTGCATTCCAGGTTCTGTCGCAGAAGACAGAAAAGTAGGGATCGGCCATGGTAATCTGGCTGCGATGCTGCTTCGTGAAGAAACACGATGTTTTGCATTTCTGGCAGGTCATGAATCATTTGCTGCTGCTGAAGGCGCAATTGGGATCGCACGTTCTGCTAACCAGGTTCGCCAGGAACCGCTGCGGGTAATCCTGAACGGTTTGGGAAAAGACGCGGCGCAGATTATCTCACGCATCAATGGATTTACATATGTCAAAACCGTTTTTGACTATGCTGCCGGTGAGGTGAGTGTTGATCGGAAAATACCTTATTCAAAAGGTGAGCGGTCTTATGTGAACTGCTATGGTGTTGATGACGTGCGCGAGGGCGTTGCTGTCATGCATCTGGAAGGCGTTGACGTTTCCATTACCGGTAACTCCACCAATCCAACCCGTTTCCAGCATCCGGTGGCCGGTACGTACAAAAAAGAATGCATGGAGCAGGGGCGCCGCTATTTTTCAGTTGCCTCAGGCGGCGGTACCGGCAGAACGCTCCATCCTGATAATATGGGCGCCGGACCGGCCTCATATGGTATGACAGACACAATGGGCCGGATGCATTCTGATGCACAGTTTGCCGGTTCTTCATCCGTTCCTGCACACGTTGAGATGATGGGTTTCCTGGGCATGGGCAATAATCCCATGGTCGGCGCTACTGTCGCGGTCGCGGTCGCAATCGAAAAAGCAGGCTGATCATACATAGACCCGGTCAGCCCGGTTTGATGATATCAGTGATGTCTGATAAACAGAAAGCTCCTCTCCGAAAGATCGATCATGATCACCGGAGGGGAGCTTTTTAATGATTAATCCCGGACACATGCAGCCACGACACATGCGGCCACCATCAGTAAAGGCGGATGACCATTTAGACAATTACGGCGGACACCCAAGTGGACACTTATAATGAAATCCAGACACATGCGGGCACCGGCCGCCTCGTCTATTTGCCTTTTTTGTTATGCTTGCTCTGATCGCCGGAATCTTGCGGCTGGTTGATCATAGCCAGAATTTTCTCCGCGATCAGAATACGTGTTCTCGCCTCAATGCTCAGCTTCAAAGCCAGGCCGCGCAAAGCTGTATCATGATCCTGCATGGTGTCTGCATCTGAATCCTCAAGTAAATGTGTCTCTTCTCTGGCCAGTCTGGCGCTTTCAGAAAGTGCGTCATTTTGAATCTCCAGAAAACGGCAGTAGAGGCTGGCTGCGTCCTGCGGATCCCGTATAGACGAAAGCAGCCGGTTCAGATTCTGCATTGACAAAACCTGCTTTAATGTTCCGATCATAATCAGAAGTGACAGATGGGTTGGTGAATATTTTTTTGAGTCTGCCCTTGGGATGATGCCGTCCTTGATGTAGTTATTGATCATCGCTGACGTCAGCAGCCGGTCCTGGTCATCTTTCCGGTAAAGTGATAATTGCTTATCTATATAAGTCTGAACCTGATCCATGTAAAGCCCGATATCCGGCAGCATGTCCCATTCTACCGGATGCTTTCCTTCGATGTCAGCAAGCCATTTTTCTAGTTCTCTAATTGAATCATGCATCAGGTAAACCTTGTATAATGCAAATGCATTATATTTTCCTTTCTTTTATCTGAAACCAGTCGCCTCCGGGTGGAAATGCTCAGCGGCCGCAGTATGAGCCGCTCCTGTATCCGCCTTTTAAACGGATCATCGTATGCGTGACTATGATTCTTCTGGCGGAATAACTGCTTTCACGTTTTTTTCGAGTTTGGACCGGGCCATCACCAGCAAGTGACCGCAGGTTAAACATCTGACCGCGATATCAGCACCAGCCCGCTCGATAAGCCATGCATCTCCGCCGCAGGGGTGTTGTTTTTTCAACTGTAGTTTTTCACCCTGCTTAAATGGATAAAGATGAAACTTACCAGGCATGCTTTATTTCTCCCATCCACATCGATCATCTGACAAGATCAAATTCATGCAAACAGCTTCTGCCCGCAATGCGCCTCTGCCTTGTCAGCGTCATCCTTTCGCCCTTCAAATCAGGTTTGCTGCACGGCACCACACCTGATGCTGTCTACCATTATGCCAAATATTTCATATATCCGCCACTTACACGTTCCTGCCCGCCATAATCGGCACAGACATGCAGATCGGCAAAACAGGCTTGCTGCTTCAGAAGCTCAATTACATCATCCGCCTGATGCCATCCATGCTCAAGTAAAATCAGGCTTCCGCTGCGCATATAATACTGTGCTTTCGATATTAGACGGCGATAAAAAAGCAGCCCGTCTTCGCCGCCATCCAGTGCCTGAAGCGGCTCATGAAGCCGCACCTCGGGTGAAAGACAGCCGATGTCGCCAGTAGGGATATAAGGCGGATTCGCTGTAATCAAGTCATACGCCTGCTCCTGCTCAGGAAAAAGGTCTGCTTTTTGCAGCATCGCATGCTGTTCTAATTGATGAAGCGTGATATTTTCAGCAGCGCAGGCCAATGCGGCCTCGTCAATATCCGTCATCATCAGTGACACTTCAAAACCCCGCTTTTGCAGCTCAGCTGCAATCGAGATGCCAATACAGCCTGAACCGGTACAAAGATCAAGTATTTTGATTTCTTGCTCAGCGCCTCGGCGTTCAAAGCCGCACGCAGCAAGAGGCCATGCATCTGATTGAACGTTTGAACAAGCTGCGTCCTTGCCGGCAGGTGAAACATGTAATAAATGATCAGCCTGGCTGTCGGGAACAGCCCGGCATTTAACGGCATTTCCTCCAACAGAAAACCGGTTTTCGAGCAAGCATGACAGCGCTGTCTCCACCAGAACTTCACTGTCTGATCTGGGAATGAGCACTCCTGGATGAATGATGAACGACCTGTCGAAAAAAAAGGTCCGTCCGGTCAGATAAACAAGCGGTATGCCCTGTGCGCGTTTATCTGCCGCTTCAAGCAGGTTTCCGGCCTGTTCATCATTGACAGGATCGTCCGGATAACGGTACAGATCAGCCAGGGGACGCTTCAAAAGACCGCAGACCAGTTCAGCGGCCTGCCGTCTTGGGTTATCAAAGCCTGCCTGGCGCAGCGCATTTGATACTGTCTGATGCACTGAGCTGAGCGTTTCTACCATTTGTCAGTGTCTTCTGACGCTGGCTTAACGGCGTTCATAGCGGTGATGGCAACCTCCAGCATGCTGTCGTCCGGTTCTGCTGTCGTAAAACGCTGCAGCCATAATCCCGGTGCCGACATAAAGCGAGTCAGTTTGTTGTCGTACCGGCCGGCAAGTCTGATAATCTCATACGCGATGCCGGCAACAAGCGGTACCAGTGCGAATCGGATCAGTAAATTCAGCCAGCGATTCCACCAGCCGACAAATGAAAAGACCACAATGCTCACCAGGATAACAATAAACAGAAAGGCTGTTCCGCAGCGCGGATGAAAACGGCTGTAACCGCGCACCTGGTCAATGCTGAGCGTTTTTCCGTCTTCATAACAGGCGATCGTTTTGTGTTCAGCACCATGATACATCCAGACGCGCCGGATATCCTTTAATTTTGAGGTCAGAGCGAGGTACAGCACAAAGATACTGATACGAATGAGCCCTTCGATCAGATTCAGCAGAATTGTCGCACCGCGTCCGCTCATTGTATTGAGCACGGTCAGCTGGCGCACAAAGCTTGCCAGTAAGTTCGGCAGGAGAATAAACAACGCGACACTAAACAAAATACCCAATACAGCCGTGATGTACATGGCCGCATCAATATGATTTTCCAGCCAGTGGTCAATCGCTGCGGAAATTTTCGCGGGCAGCGACTTTTTTTTCTGGTGACGCTGATCTTTTTCACCAGGATCTGGTTTGTTTTCACCGGACGCACGCGTCGACTGGCTTTCAGCTGCTGACGCAGTATCCGGTTTGTCTGATGCGGCATTGTGCGCAACTGTGTCAGATGACACATCTGCAGCTGGAGCGGGTGACTGAGCGGCCTGTTCAGGAGCAGAACAGGTCTGTGAAGGTGTTTCCTCGAAACGCGCCTTATCCGCGCCTTCTTTTTCATTCGTGATCTTTTCTGCGGCATCATTCTGGGCCCCGGTCTGGGTATGTTCCGACGGCGCCTGAACTTCATCAGCCAGTTCAGCTGAGCGCATCAGCGCTTTCGTGCCGCTGACAAGCTGGCGAAAGAGCCTGACAGATCCGCGGATAAACAGCCATTTTGATGCTCTCGTTGTTTTAATGGGTGCCAGATAAACCAGCTGTATTTCACCACTGGATTTCCTGACTGCCATGGCTCTTTTTTCCGGGCCGATCATCAGCAGGCCTTCAATTAAAGCCTGGCCGCCGATCGTTGTTTTTTTCGCGGCCAAAGCAGTTGACATGATGATGTTTTTGATTATATGCTGCTTTTTCATGAATTCCTAGCAGGGGGCTTTCGCAAAAGATATCGCTGACATCCCGAAAAACCACAACCAGCATCATAATCAGCATCCACACGTTCATATGTCATGTCCCGGTGGATTCTGTATGCCGGCTAAACCTGCCTCCTCCCTTCAGTATTTAAAAAGGAGGCCTTTTCAAGCCTCCCCCTGTATCAAGCTTATTTGCGTTCCAGACGCTTTTTGAACTTGTCAACACGTCCGCCGCTGTCAATCAGCTTTTGACGGCCGGTAAAAAACGGATGGCATTTTGAACAAATATCAACGTTTAGGTTGGGTTTCGCTGAAAGTGTTTCAAACGTTTCGCCGCAAGCGCACTTTACGACTGCTTTTTCATATTTGGGATGAATACTTTTTTTCATAATGATCACCTCTCTAAGATACGGCGCGTATCCACGCGATTCGCCACGACACGTATGCTGTATCGGATTTGGAACCTACTCGACAAATTCTACTTCAATCGTTCCGGATTGTCAATTACTTTTTCTCTCAGCGTCAACGGGGCAAATATCATCGGCTGCTATATCCGTTCTTATACTGGCCGTTGCTGCCTTGCTGGCCGCTTTGCGGACTCTTGTTGCCACGCATTGAATCGTACATGTTTTTATCGTTGAACGTCACATTAATAGACGCGGTAAAATGTTCATTATTTTGCGTTTTAAGCAGCAGGCCGATAATCGCCTCGGTCACCGCTGAGGTATCAAGCTGGCTGAAAGCCTTGCGGATTTTCCAGACAGCATCCAGCTCACGTTCTGTCAGAAGCAGCTCTTCACGCCGCGTTCCGGATTTATTGATATCAATGGCAGGGAAGATCCGTTTTTCTGAAAGCTTTCTGTCAAGATAAACTTCCATATTGCCGGTTCCCTTAAACTCTTCAAAAATGACCTCATCCATCCTTGAGCCGGTTTCGATCAGTGAGGTGGCGATAATGGTCAGGCTGCCGCCATTTTCAATATTCCTGGCAGCACCGAAAAACCGCTTCGGTCCATAAAGCGCACCAGGATCGAGTCCGCCTGACAGTGTCCGCCCGGTCGGGTTAATTGTCAGATTGTATGCTCTGGCCAGCCGCGTCATGCTGTCAAGAAGGATGACGACATCCTGCCCAAGCTCAACCAGACGCATCGCACGCTCAAGAACCAGCTCAACCACCTTCGTATGGTTTTCCGGCGTTCTGTCAAATGTTGAATAAACAACTTCACCATTGATTGAGCGCTGCATGTCTGTTACTTCTTCCGGACGTTCGTCAATCAGCAGGACAATCAATTTCGATTCAGCGTTATTCAGGCTGATCGCATTGGCTATTTTCTGAAGCAGAATGGTCTTACCCGCCTTTGGCGGAGAAACAATCATGCCTCTCTGACCTTTGCCAATGGGCGCTATCAGATCAATAATCCTTGTTGATAATTCGTTGCGGGTACTTTCAAGAACCAGACGCTCATCCGGATAAATAGGTGTCAGCTTGTCGAAATGCGGTCTTTGCTGCATTTTCTCGGGCGGCAGACCATTGACTTCCTTAATATATAAGAGCGCCTGATAGCGGTCGGTCTCACGTTGAAGCTTGACAGGACCAACAACAAAATCACCTTGCCGCAAGTTGAATCTGCGGATATACTGCGGCGGCACATAAATATCTTTTGAACCCTGGAGATAGTTGTCTTTTCTTAAAAACCCATACCCATCCGGCATTATCTCAAGAACACCAGACTGAACTTCACCAGCCTCAACAGGAGGCCGTTTACCTTTTGCCTGATCTGAATCGCCAGTCTGAGGCTGTCTTCTGTCGTTTTTCTGCTCTGGTCTTGTATCTGGTCTTGTATCTGGCCTTGTATCCGGCCTTGTCTCTGGTCTAGTCTGCTGTCTGCTGCCGGATCTGTTTCTGTCATGTATGTTTTTCGAATGTGACTGGTTAACAGGACCTTGCCTGTCTGACTTTTCAACACGTCTGTCCTGTTCCTGATCCGAAGCGGCCGAAGCGGCTTCAGGTGATGCATCGTCAGATGAAATCTGTTTCTTTGCGGGCTTATGAGCAGATGGGGCTTGTTTTGGCTCAAATTTAATGACTTGCTGATGCTCATCAGACTGACCGGCAAGCGCGGTTTCAGCTTTGGTCTGGTTTTTATTATCAGTATTTTTCGCAGTATCTGCTGCTTTTTGATTTTCCTGGCTTGTCGCTTTTGAATCTGCCGGCGCCTGCTTTTCAGCATCGCCTTCTTTTGTCTTAGGTTGTGACGCTTTTTTTGTCCGGGCAGGTGTTGTTTTTTTTGCTGCGACTCTTTTCCGAGTTCCGGCTGTCTTTTTACCGGATCCATCAGCAGTGGTTTCTTCAGATACAGCCTGCTGATTTTTTTTGCTCTCGGATTCTTGACCAGTACCTGTCCCGGATAAATCCGCTTCAGCACGATTTACTGTTTTTGCCGGAGACTTGCCGTCTGAAGTTTCACCAGTGGCTTTAGCTACTGGTTTTCTTCTTCTGCCAGCTGTTTTTCCTGCAGTTTTTTTCTGTGCGATTTCAGTTTCCTTCTGCTGATCAGATTTTACATCTGTCTGCTGTTTACCCTCGGTCCCGGCCGGATCAGTTTGATCAGCATCAGTTTCGCTTATTTTTTTTCTTCCGCCCGCTGTTGTTTTTTTCACAGTGCGTGTTTTCGTCTTTTTATCGGCTGCCGTC